>JBKPMA010000541.1:0-5067 GCA_046731935.1 Acidobacteriota bacterium | reverse complement strand
GCGCGATCATTACCGCTGCCAGTACTGCGGCCACTCGGCACCCACCAGCGAACTGACATTCGACCACGTCATTCCGGTCGCGCAAGGCGGCAGGAAGGACTGGGAGAACATTGTCACCTGCTGTGTGTCGTGCAACCGCCGGAAGGGTGGACGTACGCCTGAAGAGGCGCATATGCGTCTGGTCGCGCCGCCGCGCCGGCCGGACTCGGCGCCTGCCGTCCGCATTACCATCGGCTTGCGGAACGCACCCGAGAGCTGGCGCGACTATCTCTATTGGAATCTCGAGCTCGACGACAGCTAATCGGGGTCGCAATTCATCCCGCGCGCGATTTCCTCTGTCTCCGCTCAACCTGTGTTAGCGTGAGCGGCATTCCAGATGCCGTTGCCGGTGCCAGTATGCCTGCGGTGGACCAGTCCCCCCGCATAGCGGCCGTCGATCCTGCGTGGGCCTGTCCGGGAGGACTCGTGATCCTCACGGGCACCGGGCTCACGGCCGGCGGACTGCCGCCGTCGCTCTTCGTCGGCGACGACGAAGTGCGCCCCGTGTTCGCGTCTCCGCGCCGCATCGGCTTTCGCGTGCCGCGCGACGCGCACGGCGGACGCGTCGCCGTGCGAGTCGGCGGTGTGGACGGTCACGCCATACTCATCGTCGCGCGCACGCTGACGACCGGCCTGCACCAGGTGGACAACCCGGTCTTCGATCGTGAGGGCCGCCTGTATGTGACGTACAGCGGATCGCGCGGCCAGCAGGTACCCGTGTCGATCTTCCGCGTGCACCCCTCTGGCGCCCGCGAATCGTTCTCCTCCGCCATCGTCAATCCGACGTCGATGGTGTTCGGCCCAGACGATGCGCTGTATGTGTCGAGCCGCTTCGAGGGCGTGGTGTATCGCGTCGCGCCGGACGGCGGAGCGGATCCCTTTGTCGGCGACGTCGGCGTGGCCTGCGGCCTCGCGTTCGATCGGGACGGTGTGTTGTACGTCGGCGATCGATCGGGCACGATCTTCCGCGTGCGCCCGGGGAAGCATCCCGAAGTCCTCACGACGCTGCCGCCGAGTATCGCGGCGTATCACCTGGCGGCGGGCGCAGACGGCGCCCTGTTCGTCAGTGGCCCGACGCTGACGACGTACGATCACGTCTATCGCGTCGCGCCGGACGGCCATCACGAAGTTTTCGCGAGCGGCTTCGGCAGGCCGCAAGGCCTCGTGCTGGAGGGCGATCAATTGCTCGTGGCCGATGCGCTGGCCGGCTCGAGTGCCGTGCACCGCTTGGGGCCCGGGCAGGCGCGGGCGCGCGTCGTGGCGGGGGAGGGACTGATTGGACTCGCCTTCGACCCGCACGGCGGCCTGGTCGTCTCGTCCAACGACACCGTCTACCGATTCGACGATCTGCCCGGCGTCTCTCCTCTGCGCGGGCCCGAGGGCCAATGACCCACCTGTTCAGACGCAAACCGATCGCGGAGCTGCTCGTCGACGAACGCGATTCGACCGGCAGCCTGAAGCGTGTCCTCGGCGCCGGCGACCTCGTGATGCTGTCGATCGGCGCAGTCATCGGTGCCGGCATCTTCGGCGCGATCGGCACCGCTGCCGCCGGACAAGTGGACGCGGCCGGTCACGTGGTCCGCGCGGGCGCCGGACCAGCGCTGGTCTTTTCCTTTCTCCTGCTCGGCGGCGCCTGCGCGCTGGCGGCGCTCTGCTACGCGGAGCTGGCGGCGATGATTCCCCAGGCGGGCAGTGCGTATGCGTATTCCTACGCGACGCTCGGCGAGCTCGTCGCGTGGATCATCGGATGGGATCTCATCCTCGAGTACGCCGTCGGGAATGTGGCAGTTGCGATCTCGTGGGGCGACTACTTCACGACGTTGATGCGCGGCGTGGGAGTCAATCTCCCGGCGTTTCTCACGACCGGTTACCGGACGGCGCTCCTCAGCTCACATCCCGACGTCCACGGCCTGCTGCAAACCGCGCCTCGCATCGCCGGCGTTCCGCTGCTGGTGAACGTTCCGGCCTGCGCCATCGTGCTGGTCATCACGTGGCTCCTGCTGCGCGGCGCGCGCGAAAGCTCGAGCGCGAACAACGTCATGGTGGTCATCAAGCTCATCGCCCTCGCGCTCTTCATCGGCGTGGGCGTCACGCACCTGACCCCGGCGAACTATCATCCGTTCGCGCCGAACGGTTTCACGGGCATCCATCAGGGCGCGGCCATCGTCTTCTTCGCCTACATCGGCTTCGACGCGATTTCGACCGCCGCTGAAGAGACGCGTGATCCGCAGCGCAATCTGCCAATCGGCATACTCGTCGGACTCGCCATCTGCACTCTCATCTACGTGATCGTGGGAGCCGTGTTGACGGGGATGGTCCCGTACCAGCAGCTGGCGAACTCCGCGGATCCGCTCTCGTACGCCCTTCAAGCAACCGGATTCACCGGCGTCGGCTGGCTCGTGGCGCTCGGCGCTGCCGTCTCGATGTCGGCCGTCCTGCTGGTGTTTCAGTACGGTCAGCCGCGTATTTTCTTTTCGATGGCGCGCGATGGGCTGTTGCCGCAATGGGCGGCGCGCGTCCATCCCGTCTCACGCATCCCGTACACGACGACCATCATTACCGGCGTGGTCGTCGCGGCGGCGTCGCTCGTCGGAGACGCGGCCGAAACCTACGATCTGACGAACATCGGGACGCTGTTTGCGTTTGCACTGGTCTGCGTCGGCGTGCTCGTGCTGCGTGTGGTCGAGCCCGAACGGCCACGCCCGTTTCGTGTGCCTCTCGTGTGGGCCGTCTGCATCCTCGGGGCGGCTGCCTGCGTGTTCGTCATGGCTGGACTGCCGCGTCAGGCCTGGGAGCGCTTTGCCATCTGGCTCGCCATCGGGCTGGTGCTCTACTTCGCGTACGGCTTCAAGCACAGCCGTCTGAACGCATCGAAGTAGCGCGGGCGGTCACCTCAGCCGGGCTGGTTGCTGGTACAATGTGGGGTTTGAGCTGGGCCAGGAAACCCTCGCAAGGGGAGCCTGAACCGCCCACAACCTCCAAAGGCAACCATGGCGCACGACTGGATAGCGGTGCGCGGCGCCCGCGTCCATAACCTCAAGAATATCGACGTCGACCTGCCTCGCAACCGCCTGGTCGTGATCACCGGGTTGTCGGGCTCCGGGAAGTCCTCGCTCGCATTCGACACCATCTACGCCGAAGGCCAGCGCCGATATGTCGAGTCGCTGTCGGCCTACGCCCGCCAGTTTCTCGAGCAGATGGAGAAGCCCGACGTGGACCTCATCGAGGGTCTCTCGCCGGCGATCTCGATCGAGCAGAAGACGACTGCGTCGAACCCACGCTCGACCGTGGGAACCGTGACCGAGATCTACGACTATCTCCGGCTGCTCTTCGCGAACATCGGCGTGCCGCATTGCCCGAACTGCGGACGCGAGATCACGTCGCAGTCGCTCGAACGCATCGTCGACCTGGTGATGACGTACCCGCTCGCCGCTCGGATGAACGTGCTCGCGCCGATCGTCAGAGGCCGGAAAGGCGAGTTCCGGAAAGAGCTCGAAGCCTTGCGCGCGCGTGGATTCAGCAAGGCGCGGATCGACGGCCAGTTCCGATCGCTCGAAGAAGACATCAAGCTCGATCGGCGGCGCAATCACACGATCGAGGTCATCGTCGATCGGCTGATCGTGCGGTCGGGTATCGAGAAGCGCCTGTCCGATTCGGTGGAAATGGCGCTGCAGCTCGCCGGCGACATCGTCGTCATCAACAGTCTCGACGAAGGCGATCGGCTGTTCTCGCGGCGCCTCGCGTGCGTGGAATGTGGCGTGAGTGTGCCCGAGATGACGCCGCGCGCATTCTCGTTCAACTCGCCGCACGGTGCCTGCGCCGCGTGCCAGGGATTGGGCGCCACCTGGGACTTCGATCCCGCGCGTGTCGTGCCGGATCCTGCGCTCACGTTGTCACAGGGCGCAATCGCGCCGTGGGCGCAAGGCGATCGCGGTCTCGTGAACGAGGCGCTCGCGGCGCTGTCGGCGCATTTCGGCGTCCCGCTCGACGTTCCGTTCGGCAAGCTGCCGAAGAAGCAGCGCGACCTGCTCCTCCACGGACCGTCGTCTTCGGCGCCGGAGCCGGCCGCGGTGCGGAAAAAGAAGCGCGCGCCGGAACCGTTCGGCCGGGACTTCGAGGGAATCCTGCCGAACCTCCGGCGTCGCTACGACGAAGGGGGCTGGACGGTCCAGGAGGAGCTCGAGCCGTACCGCTCGCTCCGCGCGTGCACCGTGTGCGGCGGCGACCGCCTGAAGGCTGAGAGCCTCGCAGTGCGCGTGAAGGGCAAGACGATTGCGGAGTACGTCGGATTGCCCGTCGCCGCAGCCCTGGGCGTGTTCAACGGGCTGGAGCTGACACATCGCGAGTCGCTGATCGCCGAACGCATCCTGCGCGAGATTCAGGATCGCCTCCGGTTTCTCGACGATGTCGGGGTGGGGTATCTGACGCTGGGACGAAGTGCCGCGACGCTGTCCGGTGGGGAAGGCCAGCGTATCCGCCTGGCGACGCAGATCGGATCCAATCTCACCGGCGTGCTGTACGTCCTCGACGAGCCGTCCATCGGACTGCATCAGCGCGACAATCGCGCGCTGCTCGGCACCCTGCAGCGGCTCCGCGACCTCGGCAACTCGGTCGTCGTGGTCGAACACGACGAAGAGACGATCCGGACCGCCGACTACGTGGTGGACCTGGGGCCGGGCGCCGGGGATCACGGCGGCAAGGTGATTTTCCAGGGAACGCCGCAGGAGCTCGTCGATCAGGACCGGGAGTCCCTGACCGGCGCGTACCTGCGGGGCGACAAGATCATCGAGACGCCGCGGGCGCGTCGCACGGCGCTCAAGGGCGAGCTCGTGATTCGCGGAGCGCGCGCCCACAATCTGAAGAACCTCGACGTCGCGATTCCGCTCGGCGTGTTCACCGCGGTGACCGGCGTCAGCGGATCGGGCAAATCGACGCTGGTGAACGACATCCTGTATCGTGCGCTGGCCAAGCAACTCTACCGCTCTCGCGAAGAGCCCGGCACGCACAAGTCGATCATCGGAGCGGAGA
>JBKPMA010000540.1:0-18334 GCA_046731935.1 Acidobacteriota bacterium | reverse complement strand
CCCTTTGAGGGAGCCGAAGTGCTTCTCCATCTTGCCGACGAGGATGCCCTTCTGCCGCTGGTTCACCGCCTCGACTGCCTTCAGGATGTCGAAGTCGTACTTGTTGTCAGCGGCAAACCGGATGATCGCCTTGACGTCTTTCGGGAAGCAGCTGCCGCCGTAGCCGACTCCAGGGAACAGAAACGACGGACCGATGCGGCGATCCGAGCCGACCGCGCGCCGCACATCGTCCACGTTCGCGCCGAAGACGTCGCAGAGGTTGGCCACCTCGTTCATGAAGGAGATCTTCGTCGCCAGGAGCGCGTTCGCGGCGTACTTGCAGAGCTCAGCGCTCGCGCAATCCATCACCATCACGGGTGCGCCAGTGCGCGTGAACGGCGCGTACAGCTCCTTCATCAACTCGGCGGCTCGAGGATCCTCGGCACCGATGACCACACGGTCGGGCTTCATGAAATCCTCGACCGCGGCGCCTTGCTTGAGGAACTCGGGATTGCTGACCACACTGAACGGATGCGTCGTTTCCCGGCGGATCGTGTCCCGAACGCGGGCAGCCGTCCCAACCGGCACTGTGCTCTTGTCCACGATGACTTTGTAGTCGTTCATCGCGCGGGCGATGTCTCGCGCGACCGCCATGACGTGCTGCAGATCGGCCGACCCGTCCTCATCCTGGGGAGTCCCCACGGCGATGAAGATGATCGTGGACTGACGGACGGCCTTGGTCAGCAACGTCGTGAATGTCAGACGACGCTCGCTCGTGTTCCTGGTGACGATTTCCTGCAAACCAGGCTCGTAGATTGGAATGCGCCCCCGCCGTAAGAGCCGGACCTTCGCCTCGTCCTTGTCCACACAGACGACTTCGTTGCCGTTCTCAGCGAAACATGCACCGGCGACCAGGCCTACGTAGCCCGTGCCGACGACCGCAATTTTCATATTGGAAAGCCCCGACTGATCAGCGCGACAGCGTTTCCCTCCGTCGGAAACACGATCCAGCGAAGGTAGCACAACAACTTATAGACAGTCAAACGACTGAGAGATAAGGACTTGAGGGCTTCCAGCCGATCGACGGTCCCCTTGCTGCGCTGGCCGGCGCCTGTTAGCCTTCGACCGGTGGAACTGCTGTTCGACTATCGGCCGGCGCTCAGGACGCGAAGCGGCGTCGGCGAGTATGTCCACGAGTTGCTGGCCGCGCTGGCGGACCCGCCGGAATCGGGTGAACGCCTGCACCTCTTCACGAGCTCATGGAAGGACCGGCTGCAGCCCTCCGCGCTCTCCTCATTGCCCGGGGTGACTGCCCACGATGCCCGCGTCCCTGTCCACCTCCTGAACTGGGCCTGGCACCGGCTCGGCTGGCCGTCGGTCGAACGCGTGGCTGGCGCCCATTTCGACGTCGTCCACGCGGCGCATCCGCTGCTCATCCCCGCCAGGGGCGCGCGCGTCGTCACCGTGCACGATTTAGACTTCCTGGACCATCCGGAACGGACATCGGCCGAAATCCGGCGGGACTACGCTCCCCTGGTGCGTGCCCACGCCCACCGGGCAGACGCCATCGTCGCGGTCTCGCAGCACACGCGCGATCAGGTGATTGAGCGGCTCGGCGTCTCGCCGGATCGCGTGAGCATCGTCCGGGCTGGCGTGCCGCGCTGGGCGCGCGAAGGCAGACAGCGGCCTCGCGATCCAGGAGGGCCCATTCTGTTCGTCGGCACGGTCGAGCCGCGGAAGAACCTCTCGACTCTGCTCGATGCCTACCAGATCCTCATCGGGGATCGTCGCGACGTCCCGCCGCTCGATGTCATCGGCCGTGTAACCGAGGCTGGTGCGCCGCTCGTGGAGCGGGTCACAAGAAAGCCTCTTCTCGGTAGGGTGCGATTTCACGGGTATGTCAGCGAAGCGGACCGCCGTGCGGCGTATGAACGTGCCTCCGTCCTGGTGCTGCCGTCGTGGCACGAGGGATTCGGCCTGCCTGCGCTCGAAGCGATGGCGCTCGGCGTCCCGGTCGTGGCCGCCCGTCGGGGAGCGCTCGTCGAAGTGATCGGCGACAGCGGTGCACTGGTCGAGCCGAATCGGCCTGATCAGTTCGCAGACGCGCTCCGACTCCTCCTCGACGATCGCGCCGTCGCCGATGAGATGGCGATGCGTGGAACCATCCGGGCTCAAGGATTCTCGTGGGCCCGCGCCGCCGCGGCGGCACGACAGGTGTACAGAGCAGCCATCGAGCGTGCGGGAGAGCATGCACATCGCCATTGATGCGCGCGAGTTGACCGGCGACCCGACGGGGGCTGGACGCTATCTCGCGCAGCTGCTTGCGTACTGGAACCGCTCATCGGCGGCTTCCCGTCATCGGTTTTCGCTGTACGCGCATCGTCCGCTGGTGACACGGGCCGACCAACTGCAGACACGAGCCGTCGTCCTGCCCGGGGCCGGGGGCACGCGGTGGGAACAGCTCACGCTCTCGAGCGCCATGCGAAGAGACCGTCCGGACGTGCTGTTCGCACCCGCATACACGGCTCCGCTCCTGACGCCTTCACCGGTGGTCCTCTCCGTGCACGACGTTTCGTTTGCCGCGCACCCGGAATGGTTCCGCCCGCGCGAAGGATGGCGCCGCCGCACGCTCACAGGCGCAGCGGCGCGGCGTGCCGCCAGCGTGCTGACGCTCTCCAGGTTTTCGCGGAGCGAAATCGTTCGCCACCTCCGTGTGCTGCCCGAACGCGTCCGCGTGATTCCACTGGGCGTCGGCCTTGTCGATGACGCGCAGACGCCAGTGCTCACCAGACCGATGGTCGGCGACCCATTGATTCTGTTCGTGGGCTCAGTGTTCAACCGGCGTCACGTGCCAGTGCTCATTCAGAGCCTCCCAGCCGTCTGCCGCCGTTTCCCGGGCGCCCGGCTCGTCATCGTTGGCGACAATCGGACGTGGCCGCACGAGGATCTAGCGGCGGTGGCTTCCGCGGCCGGTGTCAGCGATCGCGTGCGCGAGTTGCGGTTCGTAGACGACGAACAGCTCCGATCCCTGTACGCGGAGGCCGCGGTCTTCGTGTTCCTGTCGGAGTACGAGGGCTTTGGATTGACGCCGCTCGAGGCGCTCGCGGCGGGTGTGCCCGCGGTTGTGTTGGACACGCCGGTGGCACGCGAAGTGTACGGTCCAGCAGCCGCATACGTCGCTCGCGCCGATCCGGCCGCCGTTGCGGAGTCGGTGATCTCGATACTCGAGAACGGCGACGCGCGCTCGGCGCTGCTGCGCGACGCGGCAGGCGTGCTCGCCAGCTATCGATGGACGGACGCGGCTGCTGCCACGCTCCAGGCAATCGAGGACGCGACAACGTCATGAGTCTCAGTATCGTGATCGTGTCGTGGAACGCGCGCGCGGATCTCGAGCGGTGCCTGTCGTCATTGAGCATCGCGCCGCCGCGCATCGATCACGAGATCGTGGTCGTGGACAACGCCTCCAGCGACGGCGCTCCGGAGATGGTCGCTGAGCGGTTTCCGCTCGTCCGGTTGATTCGCGCTGGCGGCAATCTCGGGTTCGCGAAGGCAAATAATGTCGGCATCAGGGCTACGACCGGGGAGCTGGTGTTGCTGCTGAACCCTGACACGGTCGTCGAACCTGACTCGCTGGATCGACTCATTACACGGCTCGAGGAGCGGCCGGAGGTAGCCGTTGCGGGTCCGCGCATCGTTGACAGTGCAGGCCGCGCCGAGCTGTCCTTTGGCTGGATGCCGTCGCCTTTCACCGAAGCACGGCAGAAAGTCATTGGTGCGCTGCACGAACGCGGATTCGGTCCGGTTTCGCGCTGGGTGGAGCGCGCGACGCGGCGCGAGCAGATCGTGGATTGGGTGAGCGGCGCGTGTCTGCTCGTGCGCCGGCCCGACGCAGAGGCCGTGCACCTATTCGACGAACGATATTTCCTGTATTGGGAGGACGTGGACTTCTGTGCCGCCATCCGGGATCGCGGACGGCTCGTACTTTTCACCCCGGCCGCCCAAATCATCCACCTGCGTGGCCGCTCGGGAGCAGGACACCGGTCTGCGGTCAACCAGGCCTACCGGAAAGGCCAGCTCGCGTATTACGAGAAACATCGACCGGGATGGCTGCCGTTCGTGCGGTCATACCTCTCGCGCCGCGGCCGCCTTCCTCGCTGAGACCATCCTTCGGCAGTAGTCCGTTTCCGGGCGCTCCCGCTATCATGGGGCCGCCGTGCGGATTGCCATCGACGCCCGAAAGCTCCATGACTTCGGCATCGGGACATACATCCGAAACCTGTTGAAGCAGCTCGCGCGGTTGGACCGCGACTCCGAGTACGTACTGCTCTGCCAGGAGCGGGACGCGGGGTTCGTGCCTACGCTCGGCGAGAACTTCCGCGCCATTCCCGACCGGTCGCGGCCGTACTCGATGCGCGAGCAGGTCTCTCTGCCCTGGTCGCTCCGCCGCGAGCACATCGACGTATTTCACGCGCCTCACTACGTGCTGCCACCGCTCATTCGCAGTCGATCGGTCGTGACGATTCACGACTGTATCCACTTGATGTTTCCCGAGTATCTGCCCAACCGGTTGGCGCTCGCGTACGCGCGGGCGTCGATCTGGACCGCGACGCGCGTGGCGACGCGCATCCTGACGGTGTCGGAGACATCGAAGCGCGACATCCTGCGCTACTTCGACGTGCCGCCCTCGAAGATCACGGTCATCTACAACGGCATCGACGATCGGTTCCGGGTGCAGCCGACCGATGAAGAGATGCACCGCGTCTCGGAGCGCTATCAGCTGCAGGGCGACTTCGTGCTGTATGCAGGCAACGTCAAGCCGCACAAGAACCTTGAGCGGCTCATCGACGCGTTCCATCTACTGCGGCAGAGTGGGCTGGATCACCTGACGCTGGTGGTCATCGGCGACGAGGTGTCGAAATACGCTGAACTCCGGCGCGCGGTTCATCGCTACAACCTGCACAAGCACGTCCGTTTCCTCGGGTACATGCCCGATGACGCGCTGGCGGTGTTGTATCGCCGCGCCGCCGTGTTCGTGTTTCCCTCGCTGTACGAAGGCTTCGGACTGCCGCCGTTGGAAGCGATGGCGAGTGGAGCGCCGGTGGTCACCTCGAACGTCTCGTCCCTGCCGGAGGTCGTCGGCGGCGCAGCCGTCCTCGTCGATCCGCGCGATGCGCAGTCGATTGCCGACGGACTGGCGCGCGTCCTGACCGACTCCGGGCTTCGCGCCGATCTCCGCGCGCGCGGGTTCGTTCGGGCGGCGGAGTTTTCGTGGGAGCACGCCGTCGAGCAGATCCTGTCGATCTACGGCACCGTCGCCGGCGAGGGATGATGCGAGTCGCGCTCGTCCACGACTGGCTCACGGGCATGCGCGGCGGCGAGAAGACGCTCGAAGTGTTGAGCCAGCGCTTCGCCGGCGCGGATCTCTACACGCTGGTCCACGTGAAGGGATCCGTCTCCCCCGTCATCGAGCAGCATCCCATCCACACGTCCATCGTCCAGTGGCTGCCTGCCGTGAGGCGGGCGTATCGTCACTACTTACTCACGTTCCCAACGGCGATTGAGTGGCTCGATCTTGATGGCTACGACCTGGTCATCAGCACCAGCCACTGCGCGGCCAAGGCGGTCATCGCTCCCAAGGCACGCCATCTCTGTTACTGCTTCACGCCGATGCGGTATGCGTGGGATCAGTTCGACGCGTATTTCGGTCCAGCTCGGCTGGGTCGCCCGGGCAGCCGCCTTGCAGGATTGGCGATGCGCCATCTGGCTCGATGGGATCGCGCGACGGCGGGCCGCGTAAACCGCTATGTGGCTATTTCACACTATGTTGCCAGGCGGATCCGTCGATACTATAATCGCGAAGCCCTCGTGGTGTACCCGCCAGTGGACACTGGGTTCTACTATCCAGATGGCCGGTCGCCAGGCACCTACGCCCTCGTGGTTTCAGCCCTCGTCCCGTACAAGCGCGTTGATGTCGCCATTGAGGCGGCCCACCTCGCCGGCATACCCTTGAAGGTTGTTGGTGACGGACCGGAGCGGGCCAGGCTGACTGCCTTCGGTCGGCGAGTCGGCGCTGACGTCCAGTGGCTGGGACGAGTCGGCGACGAGGACGTGCGGGAGTTGTATCGAGGCGCGGCGGCCGTGGTACTTCCTGGAGAAGAAGACTTTGGCATCGTGCCGGTAGAAGCGCAGGCCTGCGGCCGGCCCGTGGTCGCCCTCGGCCGCGGCGGGGCGCGTGAGACGGTCGTGCCGGGAACGACAGGCATACTCGTCGACGAGATCACGCCCGACGCGCTGGCGGCCGGCCTGAAAACCGCGGTGACGACCAGCTATGACAGCGCTGCCATCCGCGCACATGCCGAGCAATTCGGTTTCGAACGATTTCTGAGTGGTGTGACGACGGCGGTCAACGACATGTGGGCGCTACCGCAGGACACCCGATGGTAAAGCGCTACAACCGCCTGCTCGTCGCGGTTCACGTCCTGTCCGACGCGCTTCTGGGGATGGCGGCGTTCCTGATCGCCTACGCCCTTCGATTCGAAACCGGACTCATTCCCGTCACCAAGGGCCACCCGCCCTTCCAGCAGTACGTCAACGTCCTGCCTTTCATCGGGGTCCTGGTACCGTTCGCGTTCCACGTGCAGGGCCTGTATCGGCTGCGGCGTGGGCGCTCGCGGGTTGACGATTTCTTCGCTGTCTTTGTCGGCAGCATCCTGGCGGTCGTGTTCGGCGTGATCGCGACGTTGTACTTCCAGGCGTACTACGTCCCCGACGAGCTCAAGGATCGCGGGGCATACGAGGTTTCGCAGCTGGTCTGGGCTGCTTTCTTGCTGGTCAATGTCATCTTCACGTTTGCCTCGCGCGAAGTCGTGCGCGAGACGCTCGAGCGGCGCTGGCGTGCCGGCATCGGCCTCAAACGGATCATGATCGCGGGCGCCGGCGAGTTGGGGCGACTGGTCGCCGACAAGATTCTCGAGCACCGCGAGCTCGGCTACCAGATTGTCGGCTTCCTGGACGACCGCGCCGGCGGCGACGCCATCGGCTACCGCGGCCTTCCGCTGCTCGGCACGCTGGACGACGCCGCCGAAATCGCGCAGCGCGAAACCATCGACCACCTCTACGTGGCGCTGCCGGCTGAAGGGCACGCGCGAATGCTGCAACTGCTCGAGTCGGTCGGCCACGAGTGTCTGGACGTCAAGGTAGTGCCCGACCTGCTGCAGGTGCTCGCGCTCCGCGCACGGCTCGAAGATCTCGACGGTATTCCGATCATCAACGTCAACGACGTACCGCTCCAGGGCTTCAACAGCGTGCTGAAGCGGTCGATCGACGCGGGACTCTCGGCTGTCGCGCTGCTCCTGCTCGCCATCCCGTTCGGCCTGGTGGCCCTGGCCATTCGGCTCACGTCGCCGGGACCGATCTTCTACAGGCAGGATCGGACCGGCCTCGATGGCAAACCGTTCGTCATCTACAAATTCCGCTCGATGTACGAAGACGCCGAGCGTGAAACCGGACCCGTGTGGGCCGTGCACGACGATCCGCGCTGCACGCCGTTCGGCCTGTTCCTCCGACGGACGAACATCGACGAACTCCCGCAGCTCTGGAACGTGCTTCGGGGCGACATGTCGCTCGTCGGCCCACGGCCCGAGCGGCCGTTCTTCGTCGATCAGTTCAAGCAGCGGATTCCCCAATACATGCTGCGCCACAAGGTCCGAGCCGGCCTGACGGGTTGGGCGCAGGTGAACGGCTGGCGCGGCAACACGTCTCTCGAGAAGCGCATCGAGTACGACCTGTACTACATCGAGAACTGGTCGGTCGCACTGGACATGAAGATCATGTGGTTGACTCTCGTGAAAGGGTTCTTCCACCGGCACGCTTACTAGCCGCCCTGACACTCCACTCAGGTCGCATCAGACTCTGGATCACGCATGAAATCACGCGTCGTCATCACCGGCGCCGCCGGCTTCATAGGCTCGCATCTCGCCGAGGCCCTGCTCGATCGCGGCTACGCCGTTGTCGGCATCGACAATCTCCTCACGGGTTCGATGTCGAACGTCGCGCACCTGCGCGATCGCGACTTCGAGTTCATCAAGCACGACGTCACCAACTACATCGATGTCGATGGGCCGGTGGACTTCGTGCTGCACTGGGCGAGTCCTGCGAGTCCGATCGACTATCTCGAGCTCCCCATCCCGACGCTCAAGGTTGGCGCGTTGGGCACGCACAAAGCACTCGGCCTGGCGAAGGCGAAGGGCGCGCGATTCGTGATTGCCTCGACCTCGGAGGTCTACGGCGATCCCCTCGAGCATCCGCAGAAGGAGACCTACTGGGGCAACGTCAATCCCATCGGGCCTCGCGGTGTGTACGACGAAGCCAAGCGGTTCGCCGAGGCGATGACCGTCGCCTACCATCGCTATCACGGTGTCGATGCGAAGATCGTCCGCATCTTCAATACGTACGGACCGCGTATGCGGCTGAACGACGGGCGCGCCGTACCGGCCTTCATCTCGCAGGCGCTGCGGAACCAGGACGTCACGATCTTCGGGGACGGATCGCAGACGCGCAGCTTCACGTACATCTCGGATCTCGTGGACGGCATCATCCGTCTGATGCTTTCCAACGTGAATGACCCGGTGAATATCGGCAACCCGCGCGAGATGACGATCGCGGAGATCGCGCAGACGATCGTGGCGATGACGGGCTCGTCCAGCCGGCTGGTCTACAAAGACCTGCCCGTGGACGATCCGAAGGTGCGTCAGCCTGACATCACTCGGGCACGGACGCTCCTCGGCTGGGAGCCGAAAGTGGGGCTTGAAGAGGGATTGACCTCGACGATCTCGTATTTCCGCGAGAAGGTTGCGGCGCTCGACGCGTCAGGGGCCCGCTAACTGTGACTTCTGTCCTGACACATCTCAGCTAACCGCTAGGCCGCCGCGGCTGCCGTCGTCGAGGCGACGAGCCGCCGAAGGGCCGCGAGCACGTCGGCGCTGTACTCTCCACCCCGCGCGTTCAGCGACGCGATGGCATCGTCGCTGGACTCCCCCGCCGACAACTGTTCGTCGAAGTCTGACGCCACCCGAAGCAGTTGCCCCCCGAGCGTCATGCGGTCGAGTGCTGCGCGGTTGCCGAGCGGCAGGCCCGGCACACTGTACGGCTCGCGCTGCCGGCAGACCATTTCGCGAACGACATCGAGCCGTCGCACTTCCGCAAGCAGATCGCGCGCGATGAGGGGATGCGACGCAAGCGCCTGCTCGTCCTCTTCACTCAGGACCTCACCGGCTGCGAGGCGCTCGCGCGTCGCCGAGGGGAGCGCCAGTCGGCCGATCTGTGACAGGCGCGCCGCCACCTCGAACTCCCAGGGCTGGCCCACGCCGAGCTCCTCCACCAGGCCGCGAACGACTCTCGTCACCCGAACGGTCCGCTGGTGCACGTCGGGTGCAACGAAGCGGAGCAGCTCGGTCATGAGACGGGATGTTTCGAGCAGCGTCCCCGCGACCGAAATCCGCTCGGCGACAGGCGGCATTGCGGCTGCGGCGGCGTCGTCGTGGGCGAGAGCGGGCGGCGGCTGTTCCAGGCTCGTCGGCGATCCTGCGGTCATCGTCTGGGTCCCTCGGGCGGAGGGTCCGCCTCCGTAAGAAGGCAATCGACGCCGGCCGAGGGCGCTTGAGACCGAGCGATCGGCCAATTTAGGCAGGAAAACGTGCGATCTGGGCGCCTGAACCGTCGCAGCTCGCGACAGGCATGTCGGGGATATGACGGTCGGCGCCAAGCGGCTCTGCTGCCGCACACACCGTGTGCGGAGGCGCACACAGAGCACGGAGGCGCAGGCTGCGGTCAGGCACCGTCAGCCGAGTTGATCATACGAGCCGCGTAACCAATGTAGTGGAGGCTGGACACGACCGTGATGACGAGCGACGCGTAGACAGCGACGTCGAGGACGCTGATTGGCCACGGCGACCGGAGGAGATACATCTCGAACCCGACGTAGTTCGTCACCATGAACAGCAGGCCGGTGACGATGTAGGTGGCGGTCGCGACCTTGCCCCAGATCGACGGACGGAACGTGCGGCGGCCCACCGCCAGATTGACGATGGTGACCGTCAGGACGATCACGATGTCGCGGCTGATCACCAGGATGGTGAGCCACAGGGGGAAGCGATGCGCCAGCGGCGTGCCTGGCACCGTGAGAACGATGAATGCACTCGTGAGCAGCAGCTTGTCGGCCATTGGATCGAGCCACGCGCCGATGGTCGTCTTCTGTTGCGCGAGCCGTGCGATGAGGCCGTCGAGCGCGTCGGTGATTCCTGCAACGAGGAGGACGAGGAGCGCGCTGCCCAGCTGACCGTACACAACCAGCAGCACGAATGCGGGTATGAGCAACATCCGCAAGAGCGTGACCTGGTTGGCGACGGTGAACATGGTCATCGCTCAGCGCGGGTTCGACTGTGGCAGAAGCAGGCTGCTGAGCCGATCCACGGCCTCGACCAGCTCGGCGCCGCTCGCCACGCGGGCGGGTTGGAACGCTCCACCGTCACCCGCTCGCAGGACCCCAGCGGCAATCGCCTCCGAGATGGCAGGGTACGACGGATGCGATGGAGGCACGTCCGGGAAGGTCAGTCTGGCATCGCGCCACGGTGCGGTACGGCCCGGGCGATCGGGTGCGAGAGCGAGCGCGCGCGCGACGATACGTGCGAGGTCGGCTCGCCGGACGCGCTGACGCGGCTGAAACGTGTGATTCGGAAACGGCTCCATCACACCGGCGCCAACGACCGACAGGATCCAGTTCGCCGCCCAGTGCGTCCGAATGTCAGTCAGGAGCGGCGGCTGCGCGGTTCGTACGGACGTGAACCAGTTTCCCAACCGGACGCCGAGCATCGCGGCTACGTCGCCGCGAGTCACTTCGGCTGCGGTTGGAATGGCGCGGTACTCCGCGGGCAGCTTTGCTACTTCACCACGCTGCCGCACGTCCTGCAGTTTCTGTTCGATTTCGCGCGAGGGCTCGATGCCCGCCGCCGCCGTGTACTCGCGCTCGGCCTCGTCGAAATGACCGTCGGCGGCGAGCACATCACCCGCGAAGATATGCGAGCGAGCATCAGTCGGATCGAGCGCCATCGCCTTCCGAAAGAGCTCGAGCGCGCGCGCACCGCGGCCTGCCCGCGCTTCGACGGCGCCCAGCTCGCGATACAGGAACGAGCTGTCTGGTGACGCGGCCAGGGCGCGTTCGTACGCGTCGCGGGCAGCATCGAGCTCGCCTTTCTCCGCAGCGCGCCGCGCCTGTTGCACGGCGTCACCTGCGCCGCGAAACCGCAGCACTTCGATGCGAGGCCCGAGATCGAGCGACGGGTCCGCGGCGGCGGCGGCTTCGTAGCTGCTCAAGGCTTCGCCGTTCCGGCCGAGCGCCACGAGAGCCTGCGCACGGCCTGCCAGCGCAGGTGCGTATCCCGATGCGTGCTCGAGCGCACGGTCGAATCGTCCAAGCGCGTCGGAGGCCTGATGCCTCGCGAGCGCGACATACCCGAGTCCAGCTTCAGCAGGGGCGAACGCGGGCCGCTGTCGAAGCAGGTCGTTGAATCCGCGCTCGGCGTTGCGGAGGTCACCGGCCTGCAGGAACTTCCACGCCTGCTGCTGGAGTGATCCCGCCGGCGTCGTGTCGGACGCGGCCACGGCAGGATAGATAAAGTCTGGAAACTGCGGCGCTCCTGGCGTGACCGCGACCGATGGACCCGCCGTCTTGCACGCCATCGTCGCAGCGATGACGATCATCGACGCGATTGCCGCTACGAGCCGGACGCCAACACCGCCGCGGCGGGTCATGGTGCCGACTCGCCTGTCTGAAGCCACGGTATCAGCCGGCGCGGCACATCCGCCTCCACTGTCACCCGCCCGTCGACCGCAACATGGCGCACGACGCGTCCATGCCGATACACGCGGCGCACCCGGTCATCGGCTGACTGATCGTGCGCGTCGAACTCGAACACGACGCGCCGCGTATCGAGAGCGACGCGTGAGGCGACAATCTCCAGCAGCTCGGCACATCCGTCGCCGGTTGCCGCGGACAGCAGGATCGCCGCACGGTCAGCCTGACGCAGACGCTGACGCTCCCCTGCTTCGAGCAGGTCGCACTTGTTGTAGACGTCGATGCGTGCGACGTCGGTCGCACCCAGCTCGCTCAGGACCGCATGCACCGCGCGCATGTGCCGTTCGCGCTCAGGGCTCGCCGCGTCGATCACGTGCAGCACGAGGTCGGCCTCGACGACTTCTTCCAGCGTTGCGCGGAACGCTGCCACGAGCGCGTGCGGCAGACGATCGATGAATCCGACCGTATCTGAGAGCAGCAGCTCGCGGCGGTCCGGCAGACGCACGCGCCGCACGAGAGGGTCGAGCGTGACGAACAGCGCGTCGGTCGCCTCCGCGCCTTCTCGGGTCAATCGGTTGAACAGCGTCGTCTTGCCGGCGTTCGTGTAGCCCACCAACGCGACCGTCGGCACCGCGCGCTTCTGCCGGCGTTCGCGCAGCTGCGCCCGTCGCTGGCGCACCTGCTCGATCTCACGGCCGATCTGCTGAATGCGCTGACGAATCCGTCGTCGATCGGTCTCGAGCTTCGTCTCGCCTGGGCCCCGCGTGCCGATGCCGCCGCCCAGCCGTGACAACGCGGCGCCTGATCCCGCGAGACGCGGCAACAAGTATTCGAGCTGCGCGAGCTCGACCTGCGCCTTGCCCTCGCGCGTCCGTGCGCGCTTCGCGAAGATGTCCAGAATCAGTTGGGTGCGATCGATGACCTTCCGTTCCAGCGCCGCTTCGATGTGGCGAAGCTGCGCCGGGCTGAGCTCGGTGTCGAAGATCACCAGATCGATGTCGGCCTCCGCACAAGCGGCTGCCAGCTCGTTGAGCTTTCCGCTCCCAAGGTACGTCGACGGATCGGGCCGCGGCCGTTCCTGGGCCATACGCAGTGCGACCCGGCCGCCGGCGGCTTCCGCCAGCCCCGCCAGCTCGTCGAGCGATCGCTCCGACTCGAGCCTGCGATGCGTACTGCCGGTAATCAGACCGACGATGGCGGCGCGTTCTTGGGAGGAGGGAGCTATCGAGGTCATCAGCCGGGGCGAACCGAGCAGAACGGGAGCGAAGACGATGTCCGGCGCGACATGTTAGCACGCGCCAGACATGCCGGGGGCGACGTCGAGCGGGTCCCTGGTTCCGGAGCGTCCGGCGCTCCTAGGCGTCTTCGACCACCGGCGAGGCGGATTGCGTCGGATGCTCCACCATCACCCTGCCGACGAGGATCGAGACCAGGAGCAGCACGATCGCGTCAGCGCCAAACACGGTGCGAATGTCCGTCGCGGCCATGAACCCGCTGACCACGGGACTGAGGGCCATCCCCACGAGCGATGAGCTCGTGAGGAACCCGAACCCGGCCCCTCGCACGTGCGGAGGCACGACCGTGGCCGCAACCGTGTAGGCGGCCGTCATCGATGCGCCCACGCTCAGCCCGAACAGAGCCGATGCGAACGCCATGCTCCAGGGTCCACTGGCGAAGATGAACGCCAGAGCCGCACCGGCGGCCGCGATCGCTCCGCGGCTGATCACCACCCGCGGCGACCAACGCGCCAGCAGCGCCGCACAGAAGTGGTGGCCGAGCGCCGCCGCACACGCCAGTATCGAGAACAGAACGCCCGACACAAACGCGACGCGTGCCGCCGGCACGCCGACCGCTGCGACGTAGAGCGGCAGCACCGGGCCGAAGCTTCGATCCACGAACTGATACGCGAAGATGACGCCCATCAGAAGCAGGAAATTCTCGAACGCGAACACGCTGCGGAACGTCACCTGCTCAGCCTTCGCTGCGTCCGCAGAGGGATGGCTCGCGGTCGGCGGTTCCCTGTACAGCACAATGAGTTGCACGAGCGCGATTGCATAGAAGCTTGCGGTGACGTAGAAGGAGGCGCGCAGTCCGACAAGCGCGGCGACGACACCGCCGAGCACGGGTCCGAGCGCAGGCCCCAGCCGCTGCGCCGTCTGGACGACGCCGATCGACTGTGCGATCCGGCCAGGCGGGGCCGAGTCTGCCGCCATGGCCAGACACAGCGCGCCATATCCGGCAAACAAGCCTTGAAGCGCGCGCACGGCGAAGACGTGCCACGGGTGAGTGGCCAGGGCCATGGCCGACATGAGCACGACGAAGCTGATGAGGGACCGGACGACGAGCAGCTTGCGGCCGAACCGATCGGCCAGACGTCCCCAGGCAGGCGCGAGGAGCGCGGTGAGCGCCGGCGTCACACCAAGGGAAAGCCCCGTCCACAGCGCGATCGTCCGAACGTCGGTCAAGCCCAGGACCGACATGTAGAGCGGGAGGAACGGCATCACGAGCGTGAAGCCAGTGAAGCCGATGAAAGACGCGGCCGAGAGCGCGATCAGATTTCGCCGCGCCGCGCGATCGTCGAATGGCGCGTCACTCGACACGGCACGCTGACGGGCGCAGTTCGCACTCGGGCACGGCTTAGAAGCGAATCTCGACGTCGTCGACGTCGTGCACGTGGATGCTGTCGACGAACCGGACTTGCCGCGGGTGAGTCTGCATCACGAGGGATTCCGTCCGGATGCCGTCGCCGAAGAAGCGGACGCCCTTCATGAGCGAGCCGTCCGTCACGCCGGTCGCAGCGAAGATGAGCGACGCGCCGGGCGCGAGATCTGCGGCGCGATAGATCCGCTTTGTGTCACGGATCCCCATGGCTTCGCAGCGCGCCTGATCCTCCGGCGTCCGGACCACGAGCCGACCCAGGATTTCACCGTTCAGGCAGCGCATGGCCGCAGCGGTCAGAACACCCTCGGGAGCCCCGCCGATTCCCATAACGGCATGCACGCCGGTGCCGACCACGGCGGCAACGATGGCGGCCGACAAGTCGCCGTCGCTGATCAGCCGGATGCGAGCGCCGGTCGCACGAATGTCTGACACGAGCTGCGCGTGCCGCGGACGATCCAGCACGACGATCACGAGATCGGCAATCGCGCGGTCGAGCGACGCCGCGATCGCGCGCAGATTGTCGCCGACCGGAGCGTCGAGATCCACCACGTGCTTCGACGGTGGTGGCACGACGAGCTTCTCCATGTAGAGATCGGGGGCGTGGAGCAGGCCGCCCTTCTCTGACGCCGCCAGGACGGCGATGGCGCCGGGAGCGCCGGTGGAGCACAGGTTCGTTCCCTCGAGCGGGTCCACGGCGATGTCGATTTCGCGAAACCCGGCGGCCCCCCGATCGCGCCCGGTCCCGACAGGTTCGCCGATGTAGAGCATCGGCGCGCGATCGCGCTCGCCTTCGCCGATGACGATCGTGCCGCTGATCGGGACGCGATCGAGCTCCCGGCGCATGGCCTCGACGGCGGCACGATCGGCGCGGTGGCCATCGCCCTGCCCCATCGTGTGCGCACTGGCGATCGCTGCCTGCTCGACGACTCGCAGAAACTCGAGGGAGAGATCGGTATCGGCCACAGTGATCAACCCGTACCGCGCCGCCTGGGCTCAGTCCGCGACCGGCGCCGCATCGAACAGTGGCAGCTCCATCCGTGTCGCGCGATCGACGCGATACCCGAGCACGTAGTCGGCCTGCATGACGGTGTGGATTTCGCGCGTGCCCTCGTAGATCACGGCGCCCTTGCAATTGCGATAGAAGCGGCCGACCGGATATTCATCCGAGTACCCGTTTGCGCCGTGCACCTGCACGGCGTCGCCGGCGGCCCGCTCCGACGCGACGGTCGCAAACCACTTGGCGAGTCCTGTTTCGCGCGTATTCCGACGCCCGATGTTCTTCAGCCAGCCGGCACGGAGCCAGAGCAGACGAGCCGACTGATAATCGGACTCCATATGCGCGATCATCTGCTTCACCAGCTGATGCTCGCCGATCTCGACACCGAACGTCTTACGCTCGCGCGCGTACTTCGCGCTGGCATCGCGGCACGCACGGATCAGGCCGGTTGCACCCGCCGCGACGGTGTAGCGTCCCTGGTCGAGCGCGAACATCGCGATCTTGAATCCTTCCCCTTCGCGACCGACCAGGTTCGCGGCTGGCACCTCCACGTCGTCCATCTTGAAGTACCCGGTGTTGCCGGCCAGGATGCACCACTTCTCTTTCAGGGTTCCGCTCGAAAAGCCCTTGAAGGCACGTTCGACGATGAACGCGCTGATCCCCGACGTGTCGCGCTGCTTCTTTTTTTCGAGATCGGTCCACGCGAAGACGAGGAAGTTGTCGGCGACATCCGCGAGCGAGATCCACATTTTCTCGCCGGTAATGCGGTAGGTGTCGCCGTGCTTGATCGCGACGGTTTGAATCCCGCGGGCATCGGATCCAGCGGAGGGCTCCGTCAGGCCGAACGTCGCGATCTTGGTACCCTGCGCCTGCGGCACGAGGTACCGCTTCTTCTGATCCTCAGTGCCCCACGTCAGCAGCGAGAGCGAATTCAGGCCAACGTGGACGGAGAGAATCACACGGAGCGACGTGTCGACGTACTCGAGCTCTTCGCTCGCGAGTCCGAGGGCGATGTAGTCCATGCCTGCACCGCCGAACTGCTGAGGGACGCACACGCCGAGCAGACCGAGCTCGGCCATCTGCGGAAGAATGCGTGGGTCGAAACGATGCGCACGATCGAGTTCCTTGATCTGCGGGGCGACTTCGCGGGCGCCCCACTCGCGGACCGATTGTTCGAGCAGCTGCTGTTCATCAGTAAGATCGAAATTGATCATGACGGGACTCGCTAAAAAGTAACCAGACGTAGGGCTCGAGGGTCCAAGGGCTCGAGGGCTCGAAGACCCAAGGCTCGAGGCCTGAGGGCTCGAGGCCAAGGCTCCAGGGCTCGAGGGCCCGAGACCCAAGGCTAGGGCCAGCGCGCCCAGAACCGCCGGCGATGCTATCACACGGCTTCCGGGCTGCCCGGAGCCGTCAGACGCTGCGCTTGACCGACACGATCGCACCGCGTCCGACGCCGAGGCGGCTCGCCGCGGATCCGTCACGGCACGCGATTTCCATAGCGTCGGTGCTCCCGATCAACGCACAGATATCGCCGGCAGCGACATCGCTGTAGGTGCCAAAGATTCGATCGATGGTGGTGCCGCCCACTTCGATGCGAACACGATCGGATCCGACGAATCGTTGCAGCACCGTGGCTGACAGATCGGTGATGAGGTTTCCGAAACGATCCACGTGAACGACATGCGCGTCGATACTCGTGTCACGGATCTCTGGACGTGACAGGGTGATGCGCTGCGGATCCACGACGGCGGGACCGAGCGCCTCGAGCGGAACGCCCTTCGCGAGCCAGGCTGCGGCTGGTGCGAAGCGGTCGCGCCCCTCGAACGTGCGGCTCACAACCGCTCGCCGATACCGCGGATTCTCGAGAGCGACGACGCGTCCGGCGCCGAGCTCGTCGAAGGCTGGTGTCAACACGCCGTTGTCTGGCGCGACGAAGCGATACCCGCCGAATTCCGCGGCGACGCCCCGGCGCGCAGAGCCGACACCCGGATCGACCACCACCACGAACACGGTTCCAGACGGGAAGTGCGGATATGCCGCGGCCAGCGCGTGAGCGCCGTGATGGATGTCCTGTGCCGCGAGATCGTGCGTGACGTCCACGAGCGCAGCGTCGGGACAGATGCCCAGGACCACGCCCTTCATGACGCCGACATAGACATCGGTCGCGCCGAAATCGGTGAGGAACGCGACGACGGGGCGCGGCATACCGTGGCGGATCGCTGCGGGCGCTAGCCGCCGGATCCGCCGGACAGATACGCCGGCTTTCTGAAGAGGAGCTCGCGGAGATTCGTCTGCAGCAGAAACGAGTCGGAGACGCGCAGATTCTCGAAGAGCTTGATGATGTCGCGATTCTGGAGGACGCGCTGACGGGCGCGCGATCCCGGATATTCGCGATGACGCAGCGTGTGTTCGTCCACGACCACGAACTTCGTGTACTGCGGCACCGTCTTCGGCTGCGCAGTGCTGAAAAATCCAAGAAGCGCCGCGTCCACGCGCATCATCCGCACGAACTCGCCCGCGAGCGCCTGTGCCGACGGGGCGTCGAGGTAATCGAACAAGTCCCAGGCGAGGATGCCATCCACACTGTTTGCCGGCTGCGTAAACCGCCGCTTCAGAAACGCCGGGAACTCGGCAAACGAATCGGCACGCGTGTGCCGCTCGACGTCGGTGTAGAGGTCCTCGATGAAGACCTTGCAGCCGAGCGTCTCCCCGAAGAAGTTCAGGTTGACGCCGATGACGGGACCCAGATCCAGGAGGACAGGCGACTCTTTCGCCGCGAGCGTCGCGAGGAATTTCTTGAGCGCCTTCGTCGGATACGAAGGCGCTTCGCGAATGACGCCGCGCGA
>JBKPMA010000539.1:0-7847 GCA_046731935.1 Acidobacteriota bacterium | reverse complement strand
GAATCAGCACCCGAGGGGATGCGCCCTGTTCGGCGGCCGCGCGATCGACGCGCAGCAGCAGATCGACGCTATCGATTGCATGGAGGGCCGCAAATCGGGCCACGCGCTTGACCTTGTTCGATTGCAGATGACCGACGAGGTGCCAGTCGATGGCGAGATCCGAGGTCTGTTCGATTTTCTGCAGCGCCTCCTGCACCTTGTTTTCGCCGAAATCGCGATGGCCAGCCAGGTACGCGGCACGGACGGCGTCCGCAGAGAAGGTTTTGGAAATGGCGATGAGACGAACCGTGGCGGGATCCCGGCCCGCGGTACGCGCCGCACCGTCGAGGCGGGCGCGCACCGCAGCCAGGTTGGCAGCGATCGAGTCGGAATCCGTGTCGGGCACTACTGCTTCGGCTTCAGTGCATCGATGGCCTGCTTGACTTCAGCAGCATGCGACCCGTTTGGATCCGCGGCGAGGTATCCCTCGAATGCGGTCACGGCCTTGGGCGTGTCTCCGAGATTCATGTAGGCCATGCCGAGGCGGTAGAACGCCTCGCCGTACTTCGGGTCGATTTTCGTGGCCGCTTCCCACTTATCTTTCGCTTCGGTGTACTTGTTCTGATTCCAGAGGATGACGCCCTGGTTGTACAGCGACGGGGCACTTCCGCCGCTACCAGCGCCAGGCGTCCCAGGCGCCCCCCCGGTGCCAGCGCCACCGGCCGCGTTGGCTTTTTCGCTGGCCTGCGCCGCCAGATCGAACTTCTTCTGCTGGTTGTACAGCGACGCGAGCGCATTCCAGCCGTCGGCGTAGTCGGGCTTGATCTCGACCGACTTCTTGTAATTCTCCTCGGCCTTTGCCTGGTCTTCCTTGCTGTAGTACGCCGCACCGATGTTGAAGTAGCAGACGTGGCAATTGGGTACGATCCCCGCGGCTTCGGTGAACTTCGCAATGGCGTCGTCCCACTTCTCCGCCTTTGCTGCGGCGATACCCTCCGCGAAGACGGCTTGTACCTTCGCGTTCTGATCGGCCTGTTCCTTGCTGGGGGCGGCCGGCGCCAGCTTGATGTCGAGCATCTCGGGATCGCCGAGCCCAATTTTCGCGTCGACCGATGAGGAGAGATTGTCCTTGGTCGCCGTGATCTTGTACTCGCCGGGATAGAGCCCGATCTGGATGTACTCGCCCTTCTTGTTCGTCTTGACTTGAAGGCTGCGGCTCATCGCCTTGCTTTCAATCTTGACGACCGCCTCCGGCACAGGGTTGCCAGACTGATCGAGGACCTTCCCGCGGACCCCGCCGGTTTGTGCGAGCGCCGGGACGGCCAGGGCCATCGCCGCCAGCAGCACGATCCCGCCCACCCACGGACGGCTGAAACGCATCATGTGTGTGTCCTCCCGAAAACGCGTGCGGACCATGAGAGCGGTCCCTAGTTTACTCAAACTTCACCGCGCCGGCGGTGCCGGACCCGGAGGGGGCCGCCGGGCCCGTTCGTCCAGGAACTGTCGCGCGGCTGGATCGAGCGCGTCGCTGAACCGCCGGGTATCGAGCCGGAAGCCGGCCCTCGTATGGAGCGTCCATGCGGCGGCACCCGCCCGTTCTGCTCCCTGCATCGAGATCGAAAACGCGCTCGCCCCGCGTCCGTAGGTGGAACGGTCCGGCTCGCCTGCGAAGATCGGCAGCTCGAGACCCGCCTTGGCCAGTGCCAGCCGGAATGCCGTCACCTGTTGTCCCGTGCGCTCGGGCCACGCCTTGTTGCGAGGCCAGTCGTGGAACGTCAGGACGTCGAGACGGGCATGCTGTAGCGTTCGGAGCTGCCTGGCGGGATCCGGATCGAAGCTGGACGCCGTGACCGGTCGACCCGGTGCATTGTGGTGAACCGCTGAGGCGAGCGCGGCGACCTCATCGGGAGTCAGCCGTCCCCACCCGCCATTGATCTCGTTCTGGACGTCGATGAGCACGTGATCGAAGGCGAGATCGCTGACGGCCTTCGCCACCTCGCCGACGGCACGAACGTATGGTTCGAGACGCACCTGGTTCTGCACGCTGCTGCTGGACCCGCACACGTCTCCATCAGCAGTCCCTTCGAGCTTCGACAGACCCGTGACCGATTCGTACGAGAACGTGAGATCCACGACGAGTCCGTGCGAACGGGCGGCAGCGAGCACGGCCTTCAGCCGATCCAGCCGCTCAGGAGAGACCGACACCGCGCCCTCGGCGTTCACACGCATGAGGGTCCGGTCGGAGAATCGCGTCGCGCATCGGCGTCGATCGTCGAAGTCCCACCAGTTGACGAACACGCGAATACCATCCGCACGATCGGCGATCCACGCCAGGTCCGTGTCGAGAAACGCAGCGTCCATCGCGTCGAAGTAGGACACGAACACCAGAAACCTTGGCGTGCCGGCTACGGTCAGACGCGCCCCGCTGACAGCGAGCGTGAGGGCCGGTGAGGTCTTCGAGACATCCGCAGATCTGACGGCGGTGGGAGTGATGGAGGGCGACACGGACGCGAGCCCAGTCGTGAGCAGTGCGCTCAGTGCCATGCCGGCCGTGACGTCTGCGAGAGGGCGACTCACGTTGCGCGCGGACTCCGCGTCTCCTCTTGAAAGAAGCGCTGGATTGCGTCGAGGTCCGATGTGACCGGCGCGGGCGGCAGTGAGGTCAGAAACCGCCGGCCATATCCCATCGTCCGCAGGCGCGGATCGAGCACGGCGAGCACTCCCCGATCCGATCGATGCCGCAGAAGCCGGCCGAGCCCCTGACGCAGTGTGAGGATTGCCAGCGGCACCTGGAAGTCCGCGAAGGGATCGCCTCCCTGATCAACGATCGCTTCCAGCCGTGCGGCGGTGATCGGGTCACCGGGGGAGGCGAACGGCAGCTTGTCGACGATCACGCAGCTCAAGGCCTCACCGACAACGTCCACGCCTTGCCAGAAGCTGGACGTCGCGAAGAGCACGGCATGCGGCGTGTGGCGGAAGCGTGTGAGAAGGGACGATCGAGGTGCGTCGCCCTGCACCAGAATCGGAAACGGCACGACGCCTTCGAGCGCAAGCCGCGTGGCCCTGAGCATTGCGTAGCTGGTGAAGAGGACGAAGGCACGGCCTTCGGTCCGGCGCAGAATCTGCCCGATTTCATGGGCCGCGGCAGCTTGGAACTCCGGTGACTTCGGCGACGGCATGCGGCGCGGCAGGTAGAGCAGCGCCTGCGTCGCGTGATCGAATTCGGACGAGAGCAGCAGTTCTCGAGCCCTGCCAATTCCCAGGCGTCCGCGGATGTAGTCGAACGACTGCTCGATCGCCATGGTCGCCGACGTCAACACGGTCGTGCGCCGTCGATCGAGCACGGTGTCGCGTACCACATGTGCGACCGCGATCGGTGCAGCGCGTAGGTACACGCCACGGCCGCGCACCTCGAGAAAAAAGACGAAGTCGCTGTCGGACGCCCGCAGCAGGAAGCGCGCATCGTCTTTGAGCTCGCCGGCACGCCGCGCGAGCGACGTCAGCTCCTCGAGCGCCTCGCCGGTGATGGCCTCCTCGTCGTCGGGCACCTGACGGAGGAGCTGCAGAGTCGCGAGCAGGCCGTCCAGAGTGCCCGTGACGTCGGCCGCGATGTCGGCAACGCCCGCGAGGAGATCTGGCGTGAGCCGGATGCGCTCTTCGGGACCGGTCCGCTGCGAGTCGAGGCCGGCGAACAGACGCCGTGCGTGGCGTCGCACGTGTTCGGCGCCCGACTGGACGGCGTCCCGCTGGCGGCCGCGAAGGGCACGGGATGCCCAACGATCGACATCGCTCGTGAACTCGTCGACACGATAGCTGCTGAGGGCGACGCCGAAGTACTGCGTCGCCACGTCTTCCAGCTGATGCGCTTCGTCGAGCACCGCGTGCGGAATGTCGGGGATCACTTCGCCATAGGCGCGATGCCGGAGGGCGGCATCGGCGAACAGCAGATGGTGATTGACGATCACGACGTCCGACTCGGCCGCCCGCTGCCGCATCCGCGTGACGTAGCAGTCATGAAAGCGAGGACAGTCGTTGCCGAGGCAGTTCTCTGCTGATGCCGCGATGTCTTTCCAGACGGGCAGATCTTCCGGGAGATCCTCGAGCTCCGCTCGATCCCCGACCTCGGTGACTGCCACCCAGGCCGTCAATCGATCGACCAGGCGGCTCAGATCGGGCGTGCTGCTCAAGCCTGGCAGCGAGACGGGCGCGCCGCTCGCCGCCAGGTCCTGCCGTAGATGCTCGAACCGTTGCAGGCAGAGGTAATTGCTGCGGCCTTTCATACACGTGGCGGAGATCGGCAGCCCGAGCGTCCTCCGCAGCAGCGGAATGTCCTTCTCGTAGATCTGTTCCTGAAGGTTCTTCGTGCCGGTGGAGACGAGGACGGGTTCGCCCCTGAGAATGGCGGGCACGAGATAGGCGAGGGTCTTGCCAGTGCCCGTGCCGGCCTCGGCGAGAAGGATCCCGCCGTCATCGAGCGCGTCGGCAACGGCAGCTGCCATCTCGCGCTGCGCCGGCCGCGGCTCGAAGCCGATCAGCTCATCGGCCAGCGCCCCGCCGGTGGCGAAGACGGCATCGACACGTTCCGCGAGACGCATTCAGTCTTCAGTCTATGGTCCACGGCCTTCGGTCCACGACTACGGCGAGACCGTAGACTGCAGACCGGAGACCGAAGACCGAAAGATCGCCGCGGAGCTCAGCTCCGCCGCTCCGCGTAGAGCGGAAACTGTTCGCAGAGCCCTTCCACCTCGGATTTGACTGCGGCAAGGACGCGGTCGTCCTCGGGACTCTGCAGCGCGCGCGTGATGAACTCGCCAATCTGATCCATCTGCGGCTCGGTCATGCCGCGCGTCGTCACGGCAGGGGTGCCGATGCGGACGCCGCTCGCGACCATTGGCGGATTCTTGTCGAAGGGAATCGCGTTCTTGTTGACGGTAATGCCTGCCTTGCCGAGAGCGGCCTCGGCGGCCTTGCCAGTCAGGCCCTTCGAGAACACGTCCACGAGCATCATGTGGTTGTCGGTGCCGCCGCTGACGAGTCTGAACCCGCCTGCGGCGATTGCCGCGGCCAGCCGCGCAGCATTCGCCGCGATCTGCCGCTGGTAGACCGCGAACGACGGCTCCGCCGCCTCCTTCAAGCACACAGCTTTCGCCGCCACGATGTGCACGAGGGGGCCGCCCTGGACGCCAGGAAACACCGCTCTGTCGAGATCCTTCGCGAAGCGCTCACGGCACAGCACCAGGCCCGCACGCGGACCGCGCAGTGTCTTGTGGGTGGTCGTGCTCACGAAATCCGAGTGGGGCACCGGAGACGGATGTACGCCCGCCGCCACGAGGCCCGCGATGTGAGCCATGTCGGTCATGAAGATCGCGCCTACTTCGTCGGCGACTGCACGGAACCGTTCGAAGTCGATGACGCGTGGATAGGCGCTGGCGCCGGCGATGATGACCTTCGGCTTGTGTTCGAGCGCCGCACGGCGCAAGTCGTCGTAATCGATCCGCTCGTCGTCTGGTCGCACGCCATACGAGACGACGTTGAAGTACTTGCCGGAGAAGTTCAGCGGGTGCCCGTGCGTCAGATGGCCGCCCATGGCGAGGCTCATGCCGAGGATCGTGTCCCCCGGCTTCAGCGTGGCGAGGAAGACCGCCATGTTCGCCTGAGCGCCAGAGTGGGGCTGCACGTTTGCGTGTTCGGCGCCGAACAGCGCTTTTGCCCGGCTGATCGCGAGCTGCTCGACGACGTCCACTTCCTCGCAGCCGCCGTAATACCGCTTGCCCGGATAGCCTTCCGCGTACTTGTTCGTGAAGACGCAGCCGGCCGCCTCGAGAACGGCGCTGCTGACGAAGTTCTCGGACGCGATCAGCTCGAGTCCTTCGGCCTGTCTCACCGTTTCGCGCGCGATCGCTTTCGCGACGTCGGGATCGGTATCGGCGAGCGAACGCTGCATCAGCGATCGGGTGGGAGCGGACGAGGCACTCATGGGGACTCCAGCAGATGGAGGCGGCGGGATCCGCCTCGCGTCAACAGTTCAATCGAGCGGCGTGAAACATCAGGCGCCGCTGGCCGCCTCGCGTTCGAGCTCGGCGATCTGGTCGATGCGGCGCTGGTGGCGGCCGCCTTCGAACAGCGTCGCCAGCCAGATGCCGAGGATTTCGTCCGCGAGTGCGGGCGCCACGATGCGGCCGCCCATGGCGAGGACGTTCGCGTCGTTGTGCTGCCGCGACAACCGCGCGGTGAAGAGGTCGTGACACAATGCGGCGCGGATCCCGGGCACCTTGTTCGCCGCGATCTGCTCACCCTGTCCGCTGCCGCCAATGACGATGCCGCGCTCGAACCGGCCGGAGACGACCGCGCGTCCGACTGACGCGCAGATCGGCGGGTAGTCGACGGTCTGTTCGCTGTGCGTGCCGAAGTCCTCGACGTCGTGGCCCAGCCGGACCAGCGTCTGCTTCAAGTGTTCCTTGAGCAGGTAGCCCGCATGATCGGCGCCCACGGCAATCCGCATCCGCGCATTGTACTATAGCGATCGCGGCCCAGGCGTCGCCTCAGGCCCCGGTCTCGTCTTTGTGTTCGTCTTCGGATTCGCCGGACCCACGGACACGAACAGCGAATCCGAATACGGATACGATCTCCCGTTCACCAATGCCCACCGTCACGATCTCGCCACGCGGTGAAGAGCGCATCCGCCGCGGCCATCCCTGGATCTATCGTGCGGACGTCGGCCGGGTCGACGCCGACGGCGGCGATGTCGTGTCGGTCATCGGTCCGCGCGGCCGCCGCCTGGGCGATGCGCTCTACAGCAATCGATCGCAGATTGCGCTCCGGATGCTGACGCGCGGCGAAGCCGTGGCGGACGAGAGTCTCTGGAGGCACCGGCTCGAAGCGGCCGTCGCGTTCCGGGCGCAACTTGCGCCGGACGCGACCGCCTACCGCCTGGTGCATGCCGAGGCCGACCTCCTTCCCTCGCTCATCGTGGATCGGTATGGCGACTGGCTGGTGATCCAGACACTCTCGCAAGGCATGGACCGCCGCATCGACGACATCGTGCGGCTGCTCGTGGAGATTCTGCATCCCGCGGGCGTCCTGGCGCGGAACGATCCGCGGGTTCGCGCGCTCGAAGGCCTCGAGCAGTCGGTGCGCGTGGTGTATGGCGAGGTCCCGCCAGCAATCGAGATCGACGAGCTCGGCATCCGCTATCACGTCGATCCCTGGAAAGGGCAGAAGACCGGACTGTTTCTCGACCAGCGCGAGAATCGGACAGCCGCGGCACGCTACGCGCGCGGCCGTGTGCTCGACGCGTTCAGTTACAACGGCGGATTCGGCCTGCGGCTCGCGGCTCACGCGAGCGAGGTGTGCGCGATCGACATCTCGGAGGATGCGGTCACGCGAATCACCGCGAATGCCGCAGCGAATGGCATCGCGAATCTCTCGGCGCGGGCGGCGAACGTCTTCGACGAGCTGCGGCACTTCGAGCGGACCGGCGAGCGCTTCGACACGATCGTGCTCGACCCTCCAGCCTTTGCGAAGAACAAGGCGTCGGTCGAGAAGGCCATCGCGGGCTACAAGGACATCAACATGCGGGCGCTCCGCATCCTGTCACCGGGCGGCACGCTCGTCACCTGCAGCTGCTCGTACAACGTGGACGAGGCACTGTTCCTCGACATCGTCCACGAGGCCGCCCTCGATGCACACGCCTCCGTCACGCTCGTCGAAAAACGCATGCAGGGCCGCGATCACCCTGTGCTGGTCGGCGTTCCCGAGACGTACTATCTCAAGTGCCTCGTGCTCCGACGGATGGAGTAGCGGAACGGTAGCTAATCCAGTTTCTCGCCCTTTGCCCATCGCGACAGGAACTTCGCGATGTCTTCGCC
>JBKPMA010000538.1:0-2464 GCA_046731935.1 Acidobacteriota bacterium | reverse complement strand
CTCTTCTACTCGCCGCAAGCGGAGCTGCACCTCCAGAGCATCATGGGCCTGCAGGCCTGGAACGCGCTCCGTGCCCTCGACTATCTCGCCGCGCGAGACGACGTGGATCCGACGCGCATCGGAGTGACCGGCGAGAGCGGCGGCGGCACGCAGACGTTCATCCTCGGTGCCCTCGACGATCGTCCTGCCGCCATCTTTCCCGCGGTCATGGTCGGGACGCATATGCAGGGGGGCTGCACCTGCGAGAACGCGAGCTACCTTCGAATCGGCACCAACAACGTGGAGATTGCCGCCATCGGGGCGCCGCGGCCGCTCGGGATGACAGCCGCCGACGACTGGACGAAAGACATGGAGTCGGATGGCTTCCCATCGCTGCAGCGTCTCTACGATCTTTTCGATCGGCGCGACGATGTGGCACTGCATCCGTATCTGCAGTTTCCACATAACTACAACGCGGTCTCACGGGCTGCGATGTACGAATGGTTCAATCGCCATCTGAAGCTCGGGTGGTCACCCGTGCCGGCCGAACGGCCGTTTGAGCCGCTGACGAAAGACGAGGCGACCGTGTGGACGGCGGCGAGGCCCGCGCCCGAGTCGTCGGAACAGGCCGAGCGCACCGTCACCGGGTGGATGACGTCGGAGGCCTCGAAGGCTCTTTCGCCGCTGCTGCCGCCGGCGCACGCCTCGACCAAAGAGTTTCGTGCGGTGATCGGCAGTGCGTGGTTGACGCTGCTGGGCGATCCGCTGGAAGGCTCGGACGAGGTGACGTTCGAGACACGTGCCGAAAAGGCAGCGGCGTGGGGGTCGATGACGACCGCGATCCTTCACCGAGCCAAGAACGGCGCGGCGCTGCCGGCCGTGCTGTTGACGCCCAAGAAGGAACAGAAGAAGGAGATGCCGCGGATTCTCGTCTGGATCGCCGACGAGGGCACGGCTGCCCTGTTCGACGCCTCCGGCTCGCCAATCCCGGCGGTGGCGCGAGCGCTGCAGGCCGGGGTCAGGGTGCTCGGCGTGGACCTCTTCGAGCAGGGAGAGTTCGTGGCGGACGGCCCGCCGTTCGCGCACGTCCGGCTGGCCAGTCCTCGAGCGCACGCCGGTTACACGTTCGGATACAACCAGCCGCTGCCCGCCGAGCGGGTTCAGGACGTGCTGACGGCAGTCCGCGCCGCGCGCGGGCGCGTCGGGCCGGATGGTCTTGTGCTGCTCATCGGGCGCGGCCCTTCGTCGGCGCTGGCCGCGGGCGCCCGCATGCTGGCGCGCAGCGAGATCGATCGCGCTGTCTTCGACGTAGCCGGCTTCCGCTTCGCGTCAGCAACCCGCATCGACGATCCGACATTCCTGCCGGGCGCGGTGAAATACGGCGACGTCCCTGCGCTGGTGGCGCTGGGGGCGCCGCTGCCGACCTGGGTCATCGATACTACCGGGCCGTATCGCGAGAGCGACGAGTCGAGCGGCCTGCGCGTGACACTGGCGCCAGTGTCCCCCGCACCCGTCGAGCAGGTCGACTGGCTGTTACACGAGAAGTGATGACCATTGACGAATGACGGTTGACGATTGAGGATTGGCCCCATTCGTCAATCATCATTCGTCAATCGTCATTGCTCGATCACTGAGGGGAGAAGAGATGCGCAACGCGGGACTGGCACTGATTGTGGTCGTGGTCTGCACGCTGGCCGCGAAAGGAACGGAGCGGTCGATGCCTGAGGAGGCCGCGAGGCCTTTGAACATCATCGCGTTCGGTGCCCATCCGGACGACTGCGATCTGAACGCAGGCGGCGTGGCGGCGAAGTGGGCGGCCGCCGGGCATCACGTGCGCTTCGTCTCGGTCACCAACGGCGATGCCGGCCATCAGGAGCAGGGCGGTGCGCAGCTTGGCGCACGTCGGCGGGCCGAGGCGCAGGAGGCCGGACGTCGCATCGGCATCGAATACGTCGTCCTGGACAACCATGACGGTGAGCTGCTGCCGGATCTGAACGTCCGAGGACAGATCATCCGTCAGATCCGTCAATGGCATGCGGACCTGGTGCTCAGTCCCCGGCCGAACGACTACCACCCGGATCATCGCTACACCGGCGTGCTCGTGCAGGACGCGGCCTACATGGTGACGGTGCCAAACGTCGCATCGGACACGCCCTCGCTGCGGGCCAATCCGGTGTTCATGTACTTCGAGGACGACTTCAAGAAGCCCGCGCCCTTCTCGCCCGACATCGCCGTTTCGATCGACGATGTCATCGACAAGAAGATTGCGATGCTCGACGCGCACGTGTCGCAGTTCTACGAGTGGCTGGCGTGGCACGACGGACAACTGGCCCAAGTGCCGGCGTCACCGGACGCTCGACGCGCGTGGCTGAAAAAATCGCAGATCCGGGAAATCCCACCTGCCGTGCGTGCCTCGCTGGTGGCCCGGTACGGGGCGGCTGGGCAGTCGGTAACGAACGCAGAGGCCTTTGAAATCTGTGAGTAC
>JBKPMA010000537.1:0-6175 GCA_046731935.1 Acidobacteriota bacterium | reverse complement strand
GCACCAGAAGGCGTCGTGGTCACCGCGATCCGTGCGGTGCCGGATGAACTCGTGCAGACGGCACTCACGCTGGGAGCCACGAAGCTGCAGGCGATTCGAACCGTGCTGCTGCCCGCGGCGCTCCCGGAGATTTTCGACTCGTTCCGTGTCATGAACGCCATCCTGTGGACGTACGTGATCCTCGCGGAAGCCGTGAATCCCGAGCACGGCCTCGGCTACATGGTGGAGCTCGCGCGCACGCACCAGAAGGCGTCGTGGTCATTCGCCGGACTGCTCGTCATCGGCGGTATCGGACTGCTGACTGACTTCATCATCCGCACGATCTCCGGATTCCTCTTCCGATGGCGTGAGGCCAGCCTGTGAGCTCGCCCGAGACACCCAAAGGCGGCGAGCCGGGTACGGTCGCCGTTACGGTCAGCGACCGATCCGCGGCGTCCACGCCCAGCTATCGCGGCGACGCGGTGAGCGGAACGCCGCGCCTGCGAGCCAGTCACCTCAGCGTGACGTACATCGATCGCTTCGGACGCGCGACCGAAGCCGTGCGCGACGTCTCCTTCGACATCGCCGACAAACCAGGCTGCGGCGAGATCGTCGTTTTCCTCGGCCCGTCCGGGTGCGGCAAGTCCACGATCCTGAAGTCCGTGGCCGGACTGCTGCCGCCGACGGCCGGTTCGGTCGAAGTCGATGGAAAACCCGTGGACCGTGTGGGCGCCGACCGCGGCATGGTCTTCCAGGCGTACACCTCGTTCGGCTGGCTGACCGTGCGCGACAACGTGGAGTACGGCCTCAGGTTGAAGGGTGTGCCCAGGCGCGAACGCCGCGAGCGCTCCGAGAAGTACCTCAAGGCGGTCGGGCTGCTCGAGTTCGCGGATCACTATCCCAAGCAGCTCTCGGGCGGCATGAAGCAGCGTGTCGCGATCGCGCGCACGCTCATCAACGGTCCCCGGATTGTGTTGATGGACGAACCCTTCGGCGCGCTCGATCCTCAGACGCGATGGGGGATGCAGGGCATGCTGCTCGATGTCTCGCGCGTCGAAGACAACACCATCCTGTTCGTCACGCACGACATCTCGGAAGCGGTGTACCTCGCGGACTCCGTCTACGTGCTGTCGTCGCGGCCTGCGCGAATCCTGCACCGCGTGGACGTACCGTTCTTCGGCCCACGCGACATCTCGCTGCAGTCCACCAACGAGTTCCGGACGGTCGAAAAGCACCTGCTCGATCTGCTCTATTCGCCTTCGGCATGACTCCCGAATGCGGAATTCGGAATGCGGATTTCGGAATGCGGACTTCGGAATGCCGAAATGCCCGCCGGGCGCCGACACCCCGTAGAATGTGACTGAATGTCCACGAGCGAGCAGCCGAAGCCGCCGGTAACCGGTGCGACACGCACCCCGGCGGCAAGCGCGCCCGCCACGAAACCCGCCGCCACACCTGCGGCAGCTCCGCAGACGCCCAGCGTCGCGGCAGCACTGGGCGATGCGGCCAGATCTGTGGTGACGTCGGCAATCTTCGAGAAACGTCCGTATCTCAAGTTCGCGTTCTCGAACCCCTACAATCTGTCGCTCTTCGGCGGCGCGCTGGCTGCTGCCGGGCTGACACTGAACCCGCTGCTTGCGCTGACCGCGATCGGGCTCGAGGGCCTCTGGCTGCTGTACGCGCCCGACTCCAAGCGGCTGCGTCATCTGCTATGGGATCCGCGCTTCGAGCAGGTGCGCGAAGCGATGCTCCAGCAGGAGCGCCAGGCCCGCATGCAGGGTCTCAGCGAGAACGATCGCACCCGCGTGACGGAGCTCATCAGCCGTCAGCGACAGATCCGCCTGCTCGCCAATTCAAATCCGTCGTTTACGGGAGAGCTGCTGCGCGCCGAACTGGTCAAGACCGATCGGCTCGTCGACGCGTTCATCGACATGGCCACGAACACCGCGCGCTACGAGCAGTACCTCAGCTCCGTGGACCTGAACGCCTTGTCGCGCGAGCGCACGCGCTGGGAAGTGAACGTCAAGGCCGGCAAGGAAGGCGACCCCGAGGTCGAGGTCGCGCGCAAAAATCTCGCGATCGTCCTCAAGCGCATCGACAAGCTCCAGGAGATCAAGCGCTACATGGCAGTCGCCCGAGGCCAGCTGGATCTCATCGACAATTCGTTCCAGCTGATCGCCGATCAGATCGTGACCATGCAATCGCCGCAGCAGCTCTCGGGCCAGCTGGATGAACTGCTGGACGGCGTCGAGTCGATCCGCCAGACCGCCGTCGATACCGAGCGCATTCTCAACTCCATCGGATCCATCGGCAACGGAATCAACCTATGAGTCCGACGCGCCTCCTGCCTGCCTGGGCCGACGACCTCCGCCGCCGTTATGCGCGCGGTGAAGCGTCGATGTTCGTCCTCCACGGCAACGTCTATGACGGCATCATCGACGGGCAGCGGCTCGTCACCCTGACGGATTTCCTGACCGACGTCCTGCTGAAGGACACGCGCGAAACGATCACGGTCTTCAACGTTGCGACCGGTGTGCGATTCACGAAGCGTGCGTCAACCGTGTCGGTCGACGACTTGCTCCTGGCAAGCGGTAAAGACAAGCTGCTTGCCGCGCTCGAGCGACTGCTCATCCAGAGCAACAAGGCGGCCGTCATCATCGAGTACGCCGAAGCGGTGGCGCCGACAGGCGATCCCGCCTTCCAGGCGGATGCGGATCGTGCGGCGATGATCACGCTCCATCGCTGGTCGTTCCTGCCCGAAATCGAGAAGGGCGACAACGTCGTCATCCTCATTGCCGAAAACCTGACGGATCTCGCACCAAAGCTCGTGTCGAATCCCAAGGTCGCGACGATTTCAGTGCCGATGCCCGATCTCGAGGCGCGGCAAGCCGTCGTGCGCGCCGCCGACCCGCGTCTGTCAGAGACTGAGGTCACGCGGTACGCGGAGCTGACCGCTGGACTCAAAGCCATTCAGATTGCCTCCATCGTGGCGCCGCCTCCTCCGGCCGAAGACGACGTCGCCGCGCGCGAGAAGTTCATCGCCGGGCTGCTCGGCAGCGGCGGTGACGTCGCGGCGCGGGCGCACACGCTGGCCACGCTCACGGCCGGTATGAGCCGCGACGATATCAAGAAACTCGTCGCGCCCGATGCCGCCGGTGTACCGGCCATCAGCGAAACGGAAGCCGCGGCACGTGCGCGCGCCGAAGTCGATCGGCTCATCGCGCGCCGCAAGCGCGAGATCCTCGAGCGCGAGTGCTTCGGGCTGGTAGAGTTCGTCGAGCCCGCGCACGGCTTTGAGGTCGTCGGCGGCATGGACGAAGTCAAAAAGGACTTGCTCGTCATCGCCGACAGCGTCCGCGAAGGCCGCACCTTCCGGGTGCCGATGGGACTCCTCTTCACCGGACCCATGGGCACGGGCAAGACCTTCGTGGCCGAAGCATTCGCCAAGGAATGCGGCCTTCCAACAATCAAGTTGAAGAACTTCCGCTCGAAGTGGGTCGGCGCGACCGAAGGCAACCTCGAGAAGATCCTGAACGTGATCCGCGCGATCGGCCAGGTCGTCGTGATCATCGACGAGGGCGACCGGGCGTTCGGATCTGGTGACGGCGAGAGCGACGGCGGCACATCGTCGCGCGTCATCGCCCGGATCAAGGAGTTCATGTCGGACACGTCGAATCGAGGGCGGATTCTCTTCCTCGTGATGACCAACCGGCCCGACAAGCTCGACGTGGATCTCAAGCGCGCGGGCCGCCTCGATCGAAAGATTCCGTTCCTCTATTCGCAGACACCGGCCGAAGTGGAACAGGTCGCGACGGCACTCATCAAGAAGAACCGGCTCAAGACCACCGTCGATCTCATGACGCTGCGCGACACGTTCTCGGCGAAACTGGTCGGTTACAGCAACGCCGACGTCGAGGCCGTGCTCCTCATGGCGAACGACGACGCGGCGAGGGAGACTGGGGGCGACGCGCCGATCAAGGCCCAGCACCTCGAGCGGGCTGCAACGGACTACTTCCCCAGCCGTGACGGTGAGCTGCTCGAATACATGGAGCTGCTCGCCGTATTCGAAGCATCGAGCCGCCGCCTGCTGCCGCCGAAATATGCCGCACTGACACCGGAGGAGCTGGACGAACGGCTGCGCCGGCTCAGGCTGGCCGTTGGAAGCAGGCGATAGACGGCAGGCTGAAGGCTGCGGGCTACGGGCGGCAGGCTCCAGGCGTTTCAGCGGAGCATCGCAATGCGACACACGTCAGCCGCACTGCTGACGGTGGCTGCGCTCGCACAGATCGGTGCGCAAGCGCCAGCGCCGCTGCCAGACCAAGCTGTCGATCGCATCCTGCGCGATTTCCGGAGTGCGCGCGGCGTATCGTCGTTCGAGGAACGGCAGTCCAGCACGCGATAAAGGGATCCGGATCGTGAAGGTCGGTGGATCGCTCGACCTGGGGGCCAACGCGCCCGACGGTACGTATTCGCTGCGCGTCGATGTCGCGAGAACGCGGAATGGAAAACGCGAGCGGCGAGCGTCGCAGTGGGTGGACTTTGAAGTCGCAACGGCCGGCAAGCCCTGACGCTCGCTGCCGGCCGTCGCCTGGCTGTAGCCTAGACGCTACTTCCCCGGTTGCGGCGTCACGCGAAGGTACGGCTTCTTCGCGATGTAGCCGGGGAAGCGCTTCGCGGCGTCCTCATCCGACACTGCCGGCACGATGATCACGTCCTCGCCCTGCTTCCAATCCGCCGGCGTCGCCACCGAATGTCCCGCCGTCAACTGAAGCGAGTCGAGCGCGCGCAGGATCTCGAGGAAGTTCCGCCCCGTGCTCGCGGGATACGTCAGCGTCAGCTTCACCTTGTTGTCGGGCGCGATGATGAACACCGACCGCACGGTGGCCGTGTCGCTCGCGTTCGGGTGAAGCATGTCGTACTTGTTCGCGATCGACTTGTCCGGATCCGCGATCAGCGGAAAGTTCGGACGCGCGCCCGTCACGTCCTCGATGTCTTGCGACCACTTGGCGTGCGAGTCCACCGGATCGACGCTGAGCCCGATCACTTTCGTGTTTCGCTTGTCGAACTCCGGCTTGAGCTTGGCGACCGCCCCGAGCTCGGTCGTGCAGACCGGCGTGAAGTCGCGCGGATGCGAGAACAGCACCGCCCACGACTTGCCCTTCCACTCGTGGAAGTTGAGCCGGCCCTCGGTTGTTTCTGCCGTAAAATCCGGCGCCTCATCACCTAGTCGAATTGCCATCACAGACCTCCTGACGGCCCCTCGGGGCCGTATCGCTCGTCGTACGTGAAACAGGCCGCACACGAGGGCGGCCTGGGTCGAGTTCCTGGAACGCCGCCTCGTTCGGATCGACTGGCGGCCGAGGATGTGTCGCGGGGCGGATCGGTGTCACACGCCCGTCATCCAAGGAACGCCTGGCACATACAACAGCGTTGGCGGACCATCGCCTGCGCGCTGGCGCCGCGCGCCGTCGTCGTGCTCTGCCGTCGTCCTCGGAGTCGCATGGAAAAGAAAAGTGTACGGCGCCGGCAGCCGGGGTGTCAACGCGAAGCCCGCAACGTGCCGCAATCCAACGTGGCCAGAGGGCCGTAAGCGCTGATGACGCCATCGCTCGGAGATCCGGGGCGGGCACGGTGGCCTCACGAAAGGACCTGGGCTATGCGGCAGATAACGAGAGGGATTGCTGCGGCCGTGCTGCTCGTCGCGGCCGGCGTGACCCTGCAGGGGTCGAGTCACCGGGAAGCGCCCGGCATCACCAAGTCACCCAAGCTCGACGGCACAGACTTTTACATGTTCCGCAGCTACGAGCCAGGACGGGACGGCTATGTCACGTTCCTCGCCAACTACATCCCGCTGCAGGACGTGTATGGGGGACCGAACTTCTTCACGATGGACCCGCAGGCGGTATACGAAATTCACGTCGACAACAACGGCGACGCGCGCGAAGACCTGACGTTCCAGTTCCAGTTCCGGACGACATCGAAGAACCTGTCGGTTCCGGTCGGCGACAAGATGGTGGCGATTCCGCTCATCAACGCCGGTGGTATCGGGCCAGCGGCCACCGACACGTCAGCGCTCAACGTCGAAGAGAGCTACACCGTCAGCGTCGTCCGGGGCGCGCGCGGCTTCGGATTCCGGGAGGCGCTCACAAAGTCGTCCGACGGCAGCCCCCTCTTCAGAAAGCCCGCGGATCGGATC
>JBKPMA010000536.1:0-4367 GCA_046731935.1 Acidobacteriota bacterium | reverse complement strand
GTGTTGAATGTTCGCGTGGAGCAGGAGGAAGACGCCGAGGACGAACAGCGCGATCGTGATCGTGAGGACCGACAGTCCGTTGGCTCGCCAGCGGCGCCACAGACTGAGACTGGCTTCGTTGACCGAGTATTGGAGCGCGCTCATGCGCCCTCCGACAGCAGGCCGTGTTCGAGCGTGATGGTTCGTTTGCCTACACGGCGAATCAGCTCTCGATCGTGCGTCGCGACGAGGACAGTCGTCCCTTTCGCGTTGATCTCACGAAACAGGTTCATCACCTCGAGGGCAAGATCGGGGTCGAGATTTCCTGTCGGTTCGTCCGCGAGGATGAGCGCCGGGTCGTTGATGAGCGCGCGTGCGATCGCGACTCGCTGCTGTTCGCCGCCAGACAACTCGATTGGATAGGCGTTGATCCGGTGTTGAAGACCTACCCACTTCAAGACCTGGAAGGCCTTCTTCCGCTGTTGATCGACCGGCTGCCCCAGCACGCGCGGAACGAAGGTGATGTTCTCGAAGACGGTCTTCGGTTTGATCAGCTTGAAATCCTGGAAAACGAAGCCGACGGTGCGGCGGTAGTCCTGCACCTCACTCGGCGTCATCTTCGTCAGCGTTCTGCCGTTGACCACAAGACGGCCATCGGTCGGCAGCTCCTGCCTGAGCAGCAGACGCAAGAGCGTGCTCTTGCCGGCGCCACTCGGGCCGGTCAGAAAGACGAACTCCCCCCGCCCGATGGTGAGGTTGAGATCGTGCAACGCGAACAGGCCGCGGCTGTACGCCTTCGACAGGCGCTCGGCTTCAATCATGGAGTGCAGAACTGGCGGAGCGCGGCCAGTCTAGCACAGCGGTTAGGATTGGCGCGGCGCGCTGCACACGTCACGCACCTTCGATTTCGCGCTTGAGCAGCGCGTTCACCAGCTTGGGACTCGCCTTCCCGCCCGTCGCCTTCATGGCCTGTCCCACCAGAAAGCCGAACGTGTTCATCTTGCCCGCCTTCACCTGCGCGACGGCGTCCGCATGCTGTTCGACAATGCGCCGTACGATGGGCAGGATGGCCGCTTCATCGCTGATCTGCGCAAGGCCCTCCGCATCGACGATCGCGCGCGCACTCTGTCCCGACGCGACCATCTTGCCAAACACATCCTTGGCGATCGTGCTGCTGATGGTGGCGTTCTCGACGAGCGCGATGAGGCCTGAGAGCGCGTCCGGCGCCAACGGCGACTGAACGATGGACTGACCGCGTTCGTTCAGCCATCGACTCAGCTCACCCATGATCCAGTTCGCCGCGGCTTTCGGGTGTCCCGACGCAGCGACGGCCTCGAAGTAGTCCGCGGTCTCGCGGGCGCGTGTCAGTTCGACTGCGTCGTACTCGGGCAAGCCGTACTGCGCCATGAATCGCGTGCGCCTCGCCGCTGGCAGCTCGGGCAGTGACCGTTCGATTGCCGCACGTCTGGCAGCGTCGAGTGCCACTGGCGGCAGGTCGGGCTCCGGGAAGTAGCGATAGTCGTGGGCTTCTTCCTTGCTGCGCATCGAGATCGTCCGCTGCGCGGACTGATCCCAGAGGCGCGTCTCCTGCACGATACGGCCGCCCTCCTCGAGGACCTCGATCTGCCGCGCGATCTCGTACTCGAGCGCCTTCTGCACGTAGCGGAACGAGTTGAGGTTCTTGACCTCGGCCTTCGTGCCGAGCGTCGTCGATCCCGCCGCGCGCACCGAGACGTTGGCGTCGCAGCGCAGGCTGCCCTCTTCCATGTTGCCGTCGTTAACTTCGAGCCACACGAGTAGGTCGCGCAAGGTCTCGAAGAACAGGGCCGCCTCGGCAGCCGACCGCAGATCCGGCTCCGTCACGATCTCGATGAGTGGAACGCCACTCCGGTTGTAGTCCAGATACGTCGCCGTCGCGGAGTCCTGAAACCCTTCGTGGAGCGACTTGCCAGCATCCTCTTCCATGTGCACGCGCGTGATCCCGATTCGTCGGACGGCTCCCTCCACACGCAAGTCGACATGGCCGCCGCTCGCAAGCGGCTGGTCGTACTGCGAGATCTGATAACCCTTGGGCAGATCGGGATAGAAGTAGTTCTTCCGCGCGAACACCGAGTGCGGATTGAGCGTGCACCCGAGCGCGAGCGCGGCCTTCGCGGCGAGATCCACTGCTCGGCGATTGAGCACCGGCAACGCTCCGGGCAAGCCGAGGCAGACGGGACAGATGTTGGCGTTGGGCGGATCGCCGAAGCGGGTAAGACACCCGCAGAAGATCTTCGTGCGGGTCAGCAGCTGGGCATGGATCTCGAGGCCAATCACAGGCTCGAACGACGGCATTCACCGATTACATCCCGGACGGATGCCGTCACGCAAGATGTGACCGCGCCGTGTCGCTCGCGGTTGGGCCTGTTCGATGCTAGATGCGCGGTCCGGCAGCCCTCACGTCCTCGCTCACATCGTCGGCGAAGGCCCGGAAATTCGCTGTGAACATGCCGGAGAGCCGGTGGGCCTGGACGTCGTATGCGGCCGGATCGGCCCACGCATCACGCGGTGAGAGGATGCCGTCGGGCACGCCCGGGCACGAGACGGGCACGTCGAGACCGAATACAAGGTCGCGCCGCGTCGCCACCCGATCCAGCGCACCCGAGAGCGCGGCGTCGATCAACGCGCGCGTGTGTTCGATGGAGATGCGGTGGCCCGTGCCGTACGGACCGCCGGTCCATCCTGTGTTGACCAGCCAGACGCGCGGGGCATGCACCGCCAGGCGCTGTCCAAGGAAGTGCGCGTAGACGCCAGGACGCCTCGGCAGAAACGGCGCACCGAAACACGCGCTGAACGTCGCCGACGGCTCGCTCACGCCTCGCTCGGTGCCCGCCACCCGCGCTGTGTAGCCCGAAAGAAAGTGATAAATGGCCTGCGGCAGGGTGAGCGTCGCTATCGGCGGCAGCACACCGAACGCATCGGCCGTCAGCATCACGACGTGCCGCGGATGTCCGGCATGGCCGTCCGTGAGGTGCTGCTCGATGAACGCCATCGGATACGCGCCGCGCGTGTTCTCTGTTATTGACTGATCGTCGAAATCTGGTACGCGCGTGGCGGGATCGAGCACGACGTTCTCGAGCACGGTGCCGAAGCGGCGAGTGGTCGCGAAGATCTGCGGCTCGGCCTGCGCCGATAGTCTGATGAGTTTCGCGTAGCAGCCGCCCTCGAAATTGAAGACGCCGCGATCGCTCCACCCGTGCTCATCGTCGCCAATCAGCTTACGGCGGGCGTCGCTCGAGAGCGTCGTCTTGCCAGTGCCTGACAAACCGAAGAACAGCGCGACATCGTCGCCTGCTGCGCCCGCATTCGCGGAGCAGTGCATGGGCAGGACGTTCCGCTCGGGGAGCACGTAATTGAGGATGGTGAAGACTGCCTTCTTGATCTCACCCGCGTAGGCCGTCCCGGCGATGATGACCAGCCGCTCCGCAAGGTGGATTGCCACGACGACGTCCGACCGCGTGCCATGACGATCGGGATCGGCCTTGAATCCGGGTACATCCACGATGGTGTATTCGGGATTGAAGAACGGCAGTGCGGCCGCGGTGGACGGAATGAGCAGGTTCCGCGCGAACAGACTATGCCAGGCGCGCTCGGTGACGACGCGAACCGACGTGCGGAATCGGGGATCGGCGCCGGCAAAGCAGTCCTGAACGAACCGTTCGCGAGGGGCGAGGTACTCCACCACGTCCGACGACAGCGTCGCGAAGTGATCGGGGGTCATCGGCTGATTGACCGGACCCCACGCAATCTGCCCGTCTGAGCCTGGCTCCTGGACGAAAAACTTGTCTTTCGGGGAGCGTCCCGTATGCAGCCCGGTCCGGCACGCGAGAGCGCCATCCGCCGTCAGTTCCGCCTCATCGCGCCGCAATGCTTCCTCGTACAGCTGCGCCGCACCCAGATTGCGGTGTGACGCGAGTCCACGCACGAGCGCATCAATGGATGAGGTTGTCGTGATTGCGAGCCGCATATATCCCTCTCAGAACTGATAACCATCATGCGTTTGAAGCATGAGTACCCATCGTAGCGGCTCACCCAAGAGGCGTCAACTCCCCGCCGGATCTGGGCAGACCAACCGGCACTGGTAGTCGCGTGCGCGGCGCGGCGACGCTCCAGCGCTCCTCGCTGACACGCACTCGAAGCGCCGCGCGAGTGATCGCATCGATCAGTGCCGCTGCTCAGTGCGCACTTAGCGTGGGCGGAGCGGTGTTTGCTTCGCGATGCAGGAGGACCGACACCATATGCAGGGACCACCCTGCATCGGTGTACGTCGAGCTTGCGGCAGCAGACGGCTGCTCTGCGACAGGACAGATTGACGGCGCCTCGGCCGGACGCGGCACCCGGTAAGGCTC
>JBKPMA010000535.1:0-3049 GCA_046731935.1 Acidobacteriota bacterium | reverse complement strand
ATCCTGGAGTGCGGCGCTGAACCCTTCGATGCGCTCGAGCATCTGATTCAGGCCGAGCGCAACCGCGCCGAGTTCATCCTGCCGCAACACTGGCGCACGCGCGCCAGTCTCGCCCGCTCCCGTGCGCCGCATCGTCAGATGGATGCCGGCCAGCGGACGATAAATGAACTCACGCGCGACCTGGTCGATGAGGATGGTCAGAACGATGATCGCGAGGGGCGCCAGCCAGAGTGTGACCAGACGGCCGCGCGTCCGCAATTCGTCTACCGCCGCGCGAGACATCGTCACGACGACGGCCGCCTCCCGCGTCTCGCCGCGCATGACCGGCATGGCGAACGATGTCAGCGCGCCCTGCGAATCCTGCCACTCGGGCGGTCTCCCACGGATGATCTCGGTCGCGAGCGCAATGGCCTCGTCGCGTTCGTCGGACGACGTACTGGCGACGACCTTCGGCTTTCCCGTCTCGTCCACTGCCACGACCGACACCGCCCGGATCGTCGGCACTGTGTTGATGAACTCGTGCAGGCTGTTGGTGATCTCGGGGAGAGCGGGGAGCCCGCCGCGTAGCTCGAGATCGTCCGACACGGCCTGCGCGGTCAACGCGCCGGCTTCATGAAGGTCGGCCTCGGCTCGTGCTTCGAATACGCGGATTTCGAAGTAGGACTGCAGTCCGATCACGATCGCGACGACGATGGACGCGGCAATCACCAGCCGCGCGCGCAGCGAGCCGAAGAGGGCCGGGCGGTCCAGCCGGGGGGCCTGCGCGGAGCCGGAGGAGCCTGTGGTCACAGCACGAGACTCGCGTCGGCGTTGAGGTCCGGTCCGGCGACAGCGCCCTGATGCAGTCGACGGATCCCCGCGGCCGCGATCATCGCCGCATTGTCGGTGGACAATTGAAGACTCGGCACGAAGACCGGGAGCCGCTCGCGCTCGCCACGCGACACTGCCTCGGCTCGCAGCCGGCTGTTCGCCGACACACCGCCGGCGATACCCACACTGGCCGCGCCGAGAGCCCGCGCCGCGTCAAACGTCCGGTCGACGAGTGTATCGACGACAACGCGTTGGAAACTGGCGCACAGGTCGTCGACGTCCGGCGCTGTGAAGCCCTGCCCTGACGCGTGCCGGGCGGCGACCAGCCGAGCGACCGCGGTTTTGAGTCCGCTGAAGCTGAAATCCAGCCTCCCTGGATCGGACGGCGTACGGCGGTCAGCATGCGTGATCCGGAGAGACGGCAGGTCCACGGCCCTGTCATTTCCTGAGCGTGCGCGCTGGTCGATGATCGGGCCACCCGGATAGCCCAGATCGAGCAGCTTGGCGACTTTGTCGAACGCCTCCCCCGCCGCATCGTCGCGCGTGCGGGCAAGCAGCTGGTAGGTGCCTGGAGCTGGCACGAGGTACAGGCTCGTGTGGCCGCCCGACACCACGAGCACAACAGCCGGCAACGGCAGCGGACCGTTGTGCAGGAAGAGTGACTCGATGTGTCCGGCCAGATGATGCACTGGAACGAGCGGCAGGCGTCGCGCGGCGGCCAGGGACTTGGCGAACAACAGGCCGACGAGCAGCGATCCGACGAGCCCAGGTCCTTGCGTGACCGAGACCGCGCCAATGTCGTCGAGCCCCACTCGAGCGTCGCTCAGCGCCTGTTCGACGACACCGCAGATGTCGCGCACGTGCTGGCGCGAAGCGAGCTCGGGGACGACACCGCCCCATTCGCGGTGGATCGCCGACTGCGACGCGATGACGCTGGAGCGGATCTGCCAGGGACGCTGCGGGTCGTCGCGTTCCTCGACGACGGCCGCCGCGGTCTCATCGCACGATGACTCGATGCCGAGCATCAGCATCTGCGGATGGCACCGGTTAGACGGGTCAACGTCCGCTGCCGACGGCAGCTCCAACGAATGCAGTGGGCAGTGTCTCGGAGTACGGCGCTCTGAAGATCCCGCGTTCGGTGATGATCCCGGCCACGAGGTGATGGGGCGTGACATCGAAGGCGGGATTCCGGATGAGTGCGCCCTCCGGCGTGAGCCGGAGCGACTTGAAATGCGTGACCTCGCGCTGATCGCGCTCCTCGATCGGGATGTGTTTGCCGTCGGGCGTCGCGAGATCGATGGTCGAAACCGGCGCGGCAACGTAGAACGGAATGTTGTGCTCTTTGGCCAGCACGGCGACGGTGTAGGTGCCGATCTTGTTCGCCACGTCGCCATTGGCGGCAATGCGATCGGCGCCGACGACGACGAGATCGATCTCACCGTCGCGCATCAGCGGGCCTGCCATGCTGTCGGTGATGACGGTCGTCTCGATGCCGTCGCGCACGAGCTCCCACGCGGTGAGGCGTGCCCCTTGAAGGAATGGACGGGTTTCGTCCGCGAGGACGCGGACGTGCTTGCCGCTTTCGACGGCGGCACGAATCACCCCCAGGGCGCTGCCGTATCCCGCCGTAGCTAGCGCGCCAGCGTTGCAGTGCGTCAGGATGCGCGCCGTCTGGGGCACGACGGCCGCGCCGTGCCCTCCGAGCTGACGGCAGCTGGCGACATCCTCATCGTGAATCAACCGCGCCTCGTTCACGAGGCGCGCCTTCAGCTCGTCTACCCCTTCACCCGCCTCGATACCGGACGCGAATGCGCGCTTCATCCGATCGATGGCCCAGAACAGATTGACGGCCGTCGGGCGCGTGCCGGCCATCAGGTCACAGTAACGGGCGAACTCCGAGGCGAGCTTCTGCGTGCCCGTCGACTTGCTCTGACGCACGCCGAGCGCGAGGCCCATGGCGGCAGCGACGCCAATAGCGGGAGCGCCGCGCACCACCATCGTCTTGATCGCCTTCGCAACCTCAGGCGCGGTCCGGCAGCGCACGTACACTTCTTCGACCGGCAGCTTTCGCTGGTCGATCATTACGACGGCATCATCAGTCCAGTCGATGGTCGGGAGCATCCAACGATCATAGCAACTCCCGACACCCAACCTCCAACTTCAATGCAGGGCTCGGGGGCGTTCGACGGGCCGTCGGTTGTGCCTCGACGCAGGTGTCGGTCGGCCGCGTCACGTGGAC
>JBKPMA010000534.1:0-9272 GCA_046731935.1 Acidobacteriota bacterium | reverse complement strand
GAAGCTGTCGCCGTGGCCGTGATAGCACCCCTCGAACTTGATGACGCGTGCGCGTCCGGTCACGCCACGCGCGAGCCGGAGCGCTGCCATCGTCGCTTCGGTGCCGGAGTTGACCATCCGGAGCATTTCGATGGACGGCATGAAGGCGATGATGGCTTCCGCCATCTCGACCTCGAGGCGAGTCGGCGCGCCGAAGGCCGTGCCGAACTCGGCCTGCGCTTTGATGGCTGCGACCGTCGCGGGATGCGCGTGGCCCAGAATGAGCGGTCCCCACGAGCCGATACAGTCGATGTATTCGCGGCCGTCAGCGTCCCAGACGCGCGCGCCGCGGCCGCGCTCGACGAAACGCGGGTGTCCGCCGACGGCGCGAAACGCGCGCACGGGTGAATTGACGCCGCCGGGCATCAGCTCCACGGCCCGCGCGAAGAGCGCCTCGCTCCCGTTTGCCACGATTTGTTCGTTCGGGACTGGCACGGCGTGTCGCGCGCCGCTCCTCAACCGAGAAGCCGCGCGGCCTCCTTCGCGAAGTAGGTGAGGATGATGTCGGCTCCTGCCCGCCGGATGCTGGTCAGGACCTCGAGAATCGCCCGCGGCTCGTCGAGCCAGCCGTTGGCGGCGGCCGCCTTGATCATCGAGTACTCACCGGAGACGTTGTAGGCCGCTACCGGCACGTGCACGTGATCCCGCACCCGTCGAATGACGTCCAGATACGCGAGCGCCGGCTTCACCATGATGACGTCCGCGCCTTCGGCGATGTCGGTTTCCACCTCGGCGAGCGCCTCACGCGCGTTTGCCGGATCCATCTGATAGCTGCGGCGATCGCCGAAGGATGGCGCGGAGCCCGCGGCTTCGCGGAACGGACCGTAGAACGCCGACGCGTACTTGGCCGCGTACGACACGATGGCCACATCCGACCGTCCGTCGGCGTCGAGTGCAGCGCGAATGGCGGCAACCCGTCCATCCATCATGTCAGACGGGGCGACGACGTCAGCGCCGGCCTTCGCGTAGCAGCGCGCCGCTTCGGCCAAGCGGGGCAGCGCCGCATCGTTGTCCACGACCACTTCGCCCGTCGGTGCGGTGGCGAGCGGACCGCAATGACCGTGATCCGTGTACTCGCACAGACACACATCCGCCCAGAGCGACAACGTCGGACACGCCGCGCGGATGGCCGTCAACGCCTGCGGCACGGGCCCGTCCGGATCGGCCGCGCCGTACCCGTGCGGATCCTTGCTATCGGGAATGCCGAACAGAATGACGCCCGACACCCCCACGTCCGCCAGCGAACGGCATTCGTCCACGGTGACGTCCACGCTCATCTGGTCGCAGCCGGGCATGGCAGCGATGCCGCGTCGAACGCCGGTGCCGGTCGTCACGAACAGCGGTGCGATGAATCGATCCGGCGTGAGTGTGGTCTCGCGGACCATCGCGCGTATCGTCGCGGTCCGTCGTAACCGCCGCGGACGATGTGTCGGAAAGCTCATGCGCGAATGCCTCGCCGACTGGTCAGCGCGGCGCAGATCGCGTCAGCCAGACTGGCGGCGCTTCGCTCGCGTGGCTCGACATCCGGCGGTGCCCCAAGCGCCTTGAGCATCGCGGTCGTTGAAGGGCCGATGCTCGCCACGATTGCGCGGCCAGCGAGCCATGACAGTGTTCCGGTCGGCATGGCCTTGGCGAGTGCCCGCGCGCTCGACGGCGACAGAAACGCGACCGCGTCGACGCGTCCTGTCTCGAGATCGCGGCAGAACGTCGCCAGACCCGGCGGTGCGACCGCAACCGTACGGTACGCCACCGGCGCGACGAGGCTCGCTCCAGCTTTGGTCAACGCCTCGAATAGATCCCGGCGGGCGATTTCCGATCGTGGCCAGAGCACACGTGCACCGTTGAGCTTTGCGCCAGAGGCTTCGAGGGCCGCCATGAGATCCACGGCACTGGCTCGCGCAGGCGTCACGGCCACCGGCAAGGCTCTGGCGTCCAGGTGCGCTTTGGTGACGGGACCGACGGCGGCGATCCGCGGGCGGAGCGGTCGAGCCCACGCGGTGCGCCAGGCCGCCCGGGCGCAGGTGGCGTCCACGCCATTCGCACTCGTGAACACGACCCAATCGAACGAATCCATCACGTCGAGTGCCGCGTCGAGAGGCACCAAGTCCTCGGCGGGCTCGACCCGGATCGTTTGGAGCGACACCGGCCGCGCACCGAGCGCTGTCAGCGCACGCGAGAATCCGTCATCCACCCGTTCGTCCCGGGTCACGACCACGACAGGCCCGCGCGGATCGCTCATGCGAGCTCCTCGACTGAGGGCCGGGATTCATCCGACCATTTTTGTCGGCACGCCGCGAGAATCGCACCGGCCCCCTGCTCGTCGAGCAACGCCGCGATCTTCCCGGCGAGCGCCAGCGCGTCGTCGATCGATTCGACGCGCCGCTCCGCAGTGGCGCGCAGAAGGCGCGTGCCCGTGTCGTTCAGCACAATCGCATCGAGCGACAGACGGCCGGCAGCGGTCCATCCTGCAAATGCGCCGAGCGGCGCCTGACAGCCGCCGTCGAGAATCGTCAGCAACGCACGCTCCGCCGACGTGGCCTGTCGGGTCGGCACGTGATCGAGCCGCGACACAATCTCTCTGACAGAGGCGTCTGCCGTACGCACCTGGGCGGCGAGAGCGCCCTGACCCGGGGCCGGCAGCAGCCGATCAACAGCAAACACTTCGCTCGCGGCAGCGGCAAGACCGAGACGCTTGAGACCGGCGAGCGCGAGGAGCGTCGCGTCGTAGTCGCCCCGCCGGATTTTCTCGAGCCGCGTGGGGACATTGCCGCGGATATCGAGTAGCTGCAGATCAGGACGGCGAGCGAGGATCTGTGCGCGGCGGCGCATCGACGAGGTGCCCACGCGTGCTCCCGCCGGCAGTGAGTCGAGCGTACCGCCACTGGCCGACACCATTACGTCGCGCGGATCCTCGCGTTCGAGCACGGCAGCGACAGTCAAGTCCCCGGGCTCGTCGGTGGGCAGATCTTTGAGACTGTGGACGGCGACGTCGATCGTTCCAGCTCGCAGTGCGGATTCGATTTCGCGCGTGAAGAGGCCGCGATCGCCGAAACGCGGCAGCGGTACATCCTTCACCCGATCGCCGAGCGTGCGAATGGGTACGCGCTCGCAACGGAGCCCCTGGGTCGCGCCTTCGAGACGCTCGATGACATGATTCGCCTGCCAGAGCGCTAAATCGCTCGAGCGCGTGCCGACGCGCACGACGAGCTCACGCATCCTGCCCCCGGGACGGTTCCGGCGGTACTCCCAGCGCAAACAGATCGCGCGTCGCCTGCAATCTGGTCCGACCGTCGTCGGAGGCCGGGTCTGCGTCCTTCAGCCGGACGGTGGGCGTGTGCAGCAGACGGTTGACGAGCGCGCGGGTGAGGCGATCGGCTCGGGACCGTTCATCCTCGCTCGCATTCGCGAGCAGCCGATCGAGTTCTTCGAGCCGGATGCGCTCGAAATGGTCGCGCAGCGCCACCACGGTTGGCGTCGCCGACAGTCCGCGGTGCCAGGTCTCGAACCGCGCGGTTTCGTCGGCGACGATCCGCTCGACGTCTGGTACTTGCGCCTGGCGTTCGGTCATATTCGCGTCAACGACCGATTGAATGACGTCGATCGCATGGAGGTGGACGCCGGGGATTTCGCCGGCCACCGGCTCGACGTCTCTCGGAACAGCCAGGTCGAACACGACGAGTGGGCGTCCCCGGCGCACGGCCATCGCGCCACGCAGCGTGTCCGCGGTGAGGACGGGAGCAGTGGCGCGCGTCGCAGAGAACACGACATCCGCTTCGCACAGTACGCGGGGCAGCTCGTCAAAGAGGCACGTCGTTCCGCCGACTTCGACTGCGAGCGCCTCGCCGCGCCTGGCCGTCCGGTTGACGATCGTGATCGAGGCGGGCGCGTGCTGCCGGGCGTGGAGCGCGGCCAGCCGCGCGGCTTCGCCGGCCCCGATGACGACGAGGTGTTGGCCGGTCAGGCCGTGCTCGTGGCGCGGACACATATCGTGACCGTTCGCGCGGGCGACGTCGCGATGTGCAGCCATCTCGACCACCGCCGACGAGACCGACACGGTCCCGACCCCGATGCTGGTCTCGGTCCGGGCGCGCTTGCCCGCGTGAAGTGCCGTCTGGAAAAGCCGGTCGAGCAAAGGGCCAGACGTGCCCGCCTCTCGGGCGATCTGATACGCCTCCTTGACCTGACCCAGGATCTGGACGTCGCCGACCACCATCGAGTCGAGGCCGCATCCGACCCGTAACAGATGCGTCACCGCATCGGGCCCGGTGCGGACGTACCGGTGGTCGCCCGGGGCGAGCGGATCGTCCGGCCGGACCTCGCGCACCGCAGCCTGAAGCTGCCGGTCGGCGGCCGTGACCTCCGTCGCCGCGACATAGAACTCGGTGCGGTTGCAGGTCGAGAGCACGGCGGCTTCGCGGATCGCGCCGGTCGTGCCGAGTGCGCTCAACAGCGCGCCGGCCTCCTCGGGTCCGAATGCCAGTGACTCGCGATCTTCGACGCCCGCGGTCCGATGATTCACTCCGAGCAAAAGCAGCGTCATGTCCATTCCTCGCCAGGCGCCGTCGAGGCGTGTGGTCGGACCGCGTCAGCTCCTGTCATCGGCACCGCAGTGCCGAAGATCGCAGGACGCGCGGGCCGTCAGCCCATTCGCTGATCGTGTGCGGCAGGCGGATCGCCTGCAGGTCAGATCTGATGACGGCGGGGCGGGGCGCGTGGGGCGAGGCGAGGAACGGGTGGACCGGCGGCGACGCGGGCGTCTGCATCGTGCGCCAACCAAGCCTTGCGCAGGTCGGGAGCGGCCAGCGTGGCGCACCCGAGCACGAAGGCGAGCAGCAGGAGAGTCCCCAGGAGGATCGGCGCGGCGGCGGGCACGATGACCAGCACGGCAGCGGCGTCTTCCGGGGCAACGTCGAGAAGCGGAAGCGTGACCGTCCGCGCTGCGCTCACATGCAGCAGCGCAACGAGTACCCATACCACCAGCGCGCGGCGTCCTTGAATGAGCGGTACGCCCATGCGATGGAACGCGACCAGAAGACCCGCCAGCAGTCCGCCGATGGCCCACCGGAAGGCCACGCCTGGATCGCCCAGGCGGCCATCCACGACATGGGTATAGAGAATCGAGGCGTGGAAAACGACCAGCGCCGTGACGGCGAGGGCCGCCGCGTAACCACACCACCGCCGCAGCACCGAGCCAGGGCTCGTCACTCGTCGACTGGGAATGAAGAAATGACCGGGTAGGTGGTATGCCACCATGACCAATGCCCAGAATACGCGGGCCCGATGCCAACTTCAACTGCAACCGAGCAACAAGCGTTCCCAGCAGTGCGGCAGAGGCGTCCGCGTTTTTACGCCGGAAATCCGGCGGACGCTTCCTGGGGGCGTTCGAAGTGGGGAATTTTCCTTACGCCTATCGAAAAGCCTCGAGCACCGCGACCTGGTCTCCCTGGACGAACACCCCGCATCCCACCTGCTTGTAGTCGCCGACGATGATGTCGTAGTGCTCGCCGCCAGGGCCCTCCCGCCACATCTCGGCGAGGCTCTTTTCGACGACCGCCCTGACCGACTTCAGACTCGACAAGGGCCAGAACAGCGCCTCGTTTTCGGCCATTGCCGTCAGGTTGCCGAAGTTCGTCGAGAGGGCGTACGTGTGGGCTTTCCCCGCCAGCGCATCCGCCTGGACCGCGGTCGCCGCGTACTTCTCGAGCGCATCGGACCGGACGAGGCTGCTCTTCCCGGCGCTCTCGCGCAGGCGATTGATTTCCTCGACGCAGAAGCTCAGCTCGGATGTGTAGTGAGTGCCGTCGCCGGAACTGGCCGACGCGCTGGGAGATGCCGGAGATGACGAAAAGCCGCAGCCAAGCGAGGCGGCAACAAAGACCGGCAGAATAGTCGTGAGGACGACGCGCGGCATCATTCAGTCATCTGGACCCAGGTAGCTGAAGCATATCGCCACTTCTGTCCCGAAGGATCCGGGATCACCCGGCCCGCCCACTTCCCGTCGGCGTCGCGATCCATCCGCAGTTGCGTCCAGCTGCGGAGCCCGCGCTCGTAGTCGAACGTTTCACCATCGTCGTCGTACAACGCCATCGCGCCGGGAGCGGTGCCGTAGTGCCGCACTTCGAGCGGAAGCACCTCAGCGGATTCTGGCGCGTACAACCGCTCGGGGATCATCGGAATAAGTCCGCCGTCCTTGACGAAGAGCGGAATCTGGTTCAACGGCGGCGCGACGGTGATCGTGCCGCCGTCACCCGCGAAGCGTCCCGTATAGAAATCGAACCACTTACCCGGCGGAAGAACGACCGATCGCGACTTCTGCCCCGCCGCAATGGGTGCCACGAGCAACGCATCACCAACCAGGTACTCGTCCTTCACCTCAGGAACGGTCACGAGCGCGTAGGGGTCAGCCGCCGGATGACCATTCGGCACCGGAGGCGTGACCGTCCGGCCTTCGACGAGCGCCAGCGGCCGCACGACAGGCGTGCCCTCTTCGTGGTACTGCGCGAAGGCCGTGTACCAGTACGGCAGCAGCCGCATGCGAAGCACGATCGCCTGTCGGATGCCGTCAGCGACGTCGGGATGGGTCCACAGCTTCGTGTCGGTCGCCCATCCGTTGAAGAGCGCCAGCGGAGAGAAGCAGACGGCCTGGATCCGCCGCAGCATGTCTTCGCCTTCGCCACCGCGGACCTCGGGCGACCAGAGCACGCCGGCGAACGCGGTGTTGGCAACGGCGGTGATGTACTCCGTAAAGTCGTAGTTGTCGTTGTAAATCACGAATGGAAACGAGGACGCGCCGCCGTTGGTGCCGCGCACTTGCCCCAGTGTGCGGAGATTCAAGCCGCGATAGACGTCCATGACGAGGCGCTGCAGCAGCAACCCGTACGTCTGTCGGAGCTGTTCGCCGTCGTGACCGGATGGAAACGTCGCCAGATCGGGCCAGATCCAGAAATCGAATCCGTCCACTTCATCGATCTTGAATCCGCCCAGCGCGCGCGGGCGTAGACCGATGATTTTCGATCGCAAGTGATCGGCGAAGACCGCTCGTGCGGCCGGCAGCGAATAGTCCGGCACGATGCCGTTCCACACCAGATGCGAACCTGCAAACGGCAGGAGCTTCGCGTAGAGCGGAGCGGTCGGCGACACGTAGGGGTTGAACCAGAGATTGGCGCGAACGTGGAGCGCTTCGAGCTTCGCGAGAAAGTCCGCCGGATCCGGAAACCGCGTGCGGTCCCACTCGAACGACGTGGGATACGCATGGTCGTGCCATCCTGGCTCGAGGCCGATCATGTCGAGCGGGATTCCGCGGCGCCGGAACGCCGCGATCTCATCGAGGACCTGTGCGGCCGTGTACGCGAGCGGCGTACGCGTCATGAAGCCGAGTCCCCACTTCGGCGGCAGCGCGCCGCCGCCGTTGAACAGGTTGAAGCGGCGGACCGCGTCCATCATCGTCGGCCCGGCGAAGACATACACGTCGACGCCGCCGGCGGGAATGCGCATCTCGACGGCATCCGAGCGCGGCATGGCGGCCCAGGCGTCCCCGCGCGTCGTGCGATCGATCACTGGTGGTTTTGTGTCGGCTGCGAGGCGCACACCGACACCGATACTGACGGTGATGTAGCGCGACGCATCCACGAACACGCCGTAGCCCTTCGTGGAGACGTAGAAGGGAACGGGCGCGTGCGTTCGGCCCGGCACACCACCCCAGTGATCCACGTGCAGCACAAACGTGGAGCCTGTGCGCCGCATGGACTTGAAGTCCACGCCGAGCCCGTACACGTCCTCATCGATCGCGAGTGGAAATCGCAGCGCGACGTGTCCACGATCCGCAGTCGCCTGGATTGCGCCTAACGGTAACGGAAACTCGCTGCGCGGGAGCCGGCCGAGACCCGGTGTATCGGGCCGGACGCCGGCGGCGGTCAACAGCGTCAGATCCTCGGGCGACCCTGCGGTGGCTTTCCAGATGCCGGGCGCGACAGGTGTGAATTCGAGAGGCGCCGCAACGGCGGGAGCGCTGGTCAGAACGGCCGCGAGCACCAGTGCACGGATCATCACGGGACTCTAGCACGCTGCGTGTTCCTGTTTGGCACGCGCGTGTTCTACTCCGGATCCTTTCGACCAACGCGTACGAGCAGAACGACTTGCGCGCTCCGATCGGAGGTGTGTGTTCAGAAATCGAATTCACGCGACAAAAGCGTAATCACGCCGGCGTGGCACTCGCCGAGCGCTAACTGCCGGTGTCCATGCGAGATTGTCCGCGCTTCATTCGTTGACGGCGTTCCGGCGCGGTCGTTGCGATGGGGCAGGCGCAACCTCTCGAACGGAGTGTCGTCATCCATGGGATTCGTGTCATCGCGGCGTTTTCGTCTTCGCACGTGGCTGCTGGCCGGGATCGCCGTGCTCACGGTGGTCAGCGCTCCGCGTGCTCAATCCACCTCACCATCGCATCGCGCGCGTCTGTCGGCAGACCTCTCGTGGCTGCTGACCCGGGCGTCTGCCTCTCGCACGCGCGTACTCGTTGACGGATCGCGCGCGAGCCTTACGGATCTCGTGACGCGGCATCGCGTCTCCGTCGTCCGATGGCTCGACAACGGCGCCGTGCTCGCGCTCAATCCGCAGGAGCTCGCGGCGCTCTCACTCGATCCCGTCGTCGATCACCTGTCCGGAGACCTGCCGGTCCGTCCGTCGATGGTGGTGTCGAACGGGGCGACGCTGGCTGACAAGGCGCGCACGGGCGGTGCCGGGCTGCTCGGACTTGGCGCCGTTCCAGGTGTCACAGGTGCCGGAATCGTGGTCGCCGTGATCGACTCGGGTATCGCGCCGCATGCCGCGCTCGCGGGCAAGGTGATCGCGAACGTCAGTCTCGTGACGGGCGATCCGCGAGTGACCGACGTATTCGGTCACGGAACGCACGTGGCCGGCATCATCGCGGGTACGGGAGCCGCGGCCACGCGAGTGACGACACTGTTCAATGGTGGGATTGCACCCGGCGCTCAGCTGGTGAACGTCCGCGTGCTCGGCGCCGACGGCAGTGGACTGACGAGCGATGTCATCGCCGGCATCGACTGGGTGATCGCCAACCGCGCTCGCTACAACATTCGCGTGATCAACCTGTCGCTCGGACATCCAGTGACCGAGCCGGCGCTCACCGATCCGCTCTGTCAGGCTGTCGCACGCGCCACAGCGCAGGGCATCGTCGTGGTGGCCTCCGCGGGAAACGACGGCATGACCGCCGACGG
>JBKPMA010000533.1:0-7449 GCA_046731935.1 Acidobacteriota bacterium | reverse complement strand
AGTTCAGCTTTCGCACCAAGTCGGGCATGAACGCCTACAAGATCAAGTTGAACGACGCCGCGCAGCCGGACTGGGTCGATCCCAAGACCGATCCCAAGGACGTCCTCAAGCGTCTGACGTCCGTGAACGTCGTCGTCGCGTGCGACGACTGCCGCGAACAGAAGGGACTCGTCGCCATCGACAACCTCGTCTTCGAGAACTAGCCGGTGGGCTCGCTGCCGCCGCGTCCGATCGTTTACGAGATCAATACGGCGATCTGGTTGACGGAGCTCCGGGCGCGGCACGGAGCGGCGGTGACGCTCGGCAGCGTGCCGTCCGCCGAGTGGGATCATCTGGCGGCTACCGGCGCACACGCCGTGTGGTTGATGGGCGTGTGGGAGCGCAGTCCGGAGGGGTTGCGCGTTGCCCTCGCCAATCAAAATCTCTGGCGCGACTTCAGAGCCGCGCTGCCGGACGTGACCGAGGCCGACATCCTGGCCTCGCCGTACTGCGTCCGCCGCTATCACGTCGATCAGCGATTCGGGGGTGACAGCGGACTCGCCGCCGCGCGCGCCGCGCTTGCCGCGCGCGGGATGTCGCTCGTCCTCGACTTCGTGCCGAACCATGTCGCGCGCGATCACCCGTGGGTCGCCGAGCACCCGGAGTGGTTCATCCAGGGGACGCCGGACGATCTGGCGCGCGAGCCGGACGGCTATTTCCAGTCCGGCCCGTTCGTGATTGCGTGTGGACGCGATCCCTATTTCCCGCCCTGGTCCGACGTCGCACAGGTGGCCGCGTATTCAGCCGGTCTGCGCGCGGCCTTCGTGTCCACCCTTCGTGATCTCGCCGGGCAGTGCGACGGTGTCCGCTGCGACATGGCCATGCTGCTGATGAACGACGTTGTCGCGCGGACCTGGGGGTCCCGTGCGGGTGCCGTGCCGCACGACGAGTTCTGGCCGTTCGTCATCTCGAGTGTTCGCGCCGAGGCGCCCGAGTTCCGGTTCATTGCCGAAGCCTATTGGGACCTCGAATGGGCGCTGCTCCAGCAGGGCTTCGACTACTGCTACGACAAGCGTCTGTACGATCGGGTGGAGCACGAACCCGCCACGTCAGTGGACGCGCATCTGCAGGCGGATTCGTGGTACCAGGAGCATCTGGTCCGCTTTCTCGAAAACCACGACGAGCCGCGTGCTGCGGCGACGCTCGGCGATCGCCAGCCTGCCGCCGCCGCTCTCATCCTTGGAGCGCCGGGCGCGAAGTTGTTGTACGAAGGTCAGCTCGAAGGCCGCCGCGTACGGCCGCCGGTCTTCCTGCAGCGCCGGCCCGATGAACCCGTGAACGTCGCCGTCGAGCAGTTCTACGCATCGATTCTGCCCGACGCTGGCAGCGCCGTCTTCCGGCATGGACAATGGGTTCGACCGGAGCGGCGGGGATGGCCGGACAACGACACGTGGCGCTCGCTGCTCGCATGCGCCTGGTGGCTCGACGACGAGCGCAGGCTCGTCGTGGTGAACCTGTCAGGAGCGCACGCGCAAGCGCGGATTGCGCTGCCGTGGGCGGATGTGGCCGGGTCCGCATGGCAGTTGCAGGATCTCGCGTCCGGCGGGTCGTACGATCGGGACGGCCTGGAGCTCGCGACCGATGGACTTTACATCGATCTTCCGGCCTGGGGCGTTCACTGGTTCACGCTGGTGACACGGTAGGTCGAAGAGTCGAAGAGTCCAAGGGTCAGAGATCGTTCGACGAGATCGTTTGACCCAGACTCTCTGACGACCCTTGGACATTTCGACCCTTTGACCCTTGGACCTTGGGCCCTTCGACCTCTTCGACTACAGCTTCTCGGGCGCCAGCGCCCATACGTCCGGCGAACGCCAGACGCGGTATTTCAGCAGCGCCCGCTCGTGGACGAACTCCTTCGGGAGCCGATCGTAGAAGCGATCGAAGTGCGCCTCGTGCTCCTGAAGGTCCGTCGTGTGCGCGTCGCGGCTGACCGCCATGAGTTCGTAGAAGCGCGAGCGAGGAAAGTCGAGCCCCGTCCAGTACAGATCTTCGTATCGCGGCATCCACCCGAGCGGACTCTCGACGGCGCGTGCGTGGCCGTGCACGCGATCGACGATCCATCGCAGGACGCGCATGTTCTCGCCGAATCCCGGCCAGATGAAGTGTCCCTGTTCGTCTTTCCGGAACCAGTTCACGCGGAAGATTCGGGGCGGATCCGGCAGCTGGCGTCCGAAATCGAGCCAGTGCGAGAAGTAGTCGCCCATGTTGTACCCGCAGAACGGCAGCATCGCCATCGGGTCGCGCCGCATCGCCGCGAGACCGACGGCAGCCGCGGTCGCTTCCGACCCCATGGTCGCGGCGAGGTACACGCCGTGCGCCCAGTTGAAGCCCTGGTACACGAGGGGCTGGTCTTTGCTCTGCCGGCCCCCGAAGATGAACGCGCTGATCGGGACGCCCTTGGGATCTTCCCACGCCGGATCGATCGACGGACACTGTGACGCCGGTGCCGTGAAGCGCGCATTGGGATGGGCGGCAGGAACGCTCGAGTCTGGCGTCCAGTCGCGCCCGTGCCAGTCGATGAGATGCGGCGGGGGATCGCTCAGACCCTCCCACCACACATCCCCGTCGTCGGTAAGCGCAACGTTAGTGAAGATCGCGTTTCGTGCGATGGTCGCGATGGCGTTTGGATTTGAGTTCGAGTTCGTACCGGGAGCGACGCCAAAGAACCCGGCCTCCGGATTGATCGCGTAAATCGATCCGTCGTCAGTGGGCTTGATCCAGGCGATGTCATCGCCGACGGTCCAGACTTTCCAGCCCTCGAAGCCCTTCGGCGGAATCATCATGGCGAAGTTCGTCTTGCCGCAGGCACTCGGAAACGCGGCACAGACGTACGTCTTTTCGCCCGACGGCGCCTCGACGCCCACGATGAGCATGTGCTCCGCGAGCCATCCTTCGTCGCGCGCAATGGCCGATGCGATCCGCAGCGCGAAGCATTTCTTGCCAAGCAGCGCGTTCCCTCCGTAGCCGCTGCCGAAGGACCAGATCATCCGTTCTTCGGGGAAGTGCGCGACGTAGGTGTTATCCGGATTGCACGGCCACGCCACATCGGGCTGACCGGGCGCGAGCGGTGCCCCCACCGAGTGGAAGCAGGGCACGAAATCACCTCGATCGCCGAGCACCTGCAGTGCGCCGCGGCCCATCCTCGTCATGATGCGCATGCTGACGACGACGTAGGGCGAGTCGGTCAGCTCGACGCCGATCTGTGCGATGGGCGAGCCGAGCGGGCCCATGCTGAACGGCACCACGTACATCGTCCGGCCGCGCATGCACCCCTGCGCGAGCCCCGTGAGGATGGTCTTCAGCTCGCGTGGATCCATCCAGTTGTTCGTTGGACCCGCGTCGCCTTTCTTGCGCGCCGCGATGAACGTGCGGTGTTCGACGCGGGCGACGTCTCGCGGATCCGACCGGCATAAGAAACTGTTCGGCCGCTTCGAGGGATTGAGCCGGATGAATGTTCCGGTATCGACCATCTGTCCGCACAAGCGGTCGTATTCCTCCTGCGATCCGTCGCACCAATACACGCGATCGGGCTGGCACAACGCCTGCACTTCAGACACCCACGCAAGTAGCGCCGAGTGATTGGTTGGGGCAGGTGAGTTCGTCATCGGGCCGTCGCTCGCAGTATATCGACGCGCCGGCCCTTGTCGCACTTCTGTCACGAGCCTGCCCCGTCGATGTCGTCGCCAATCCGTCACATCAAGTGAGGAGGCCAGACGTGACGACAAAGATGATGTTGCAATCCGGAGTCGTGGCGCTTGGCGCAGCGGCGCTGCTCACGGGCACGGTTCTCGTGGGTATCACGGCGCCAGCGGCGTGGGCGCAGGAAGTGACCCAGACGTTCAACGATGGTCCCGCTCGGGCGGGACGTGGCGGCGGCCCGCCGATGCGGATGCTCGCACTGGCGTTGGACCTGACCGACGCACAGCAGGAGCAAATCAAGGCGATCTACGAAGGGCACCGCCAGGAATTCGATCAGCTTCGTACTCGGGGTCGAACGGCGCAAAGCGCAGTCCGCGCCGCCGTCCAAGCCGATGAGGTCAACGAGCAGGCGATCCGAGCGGCGGTCAGTGCGCGAGCCCAGGTGGAGGCTGATGGTGCGGTCCTCCGGGCGAAGGTCGGGAAGGAAGTGCAGGCCCTGCTGACGCCGGAGCAGCGGACGAAGGCCGACGCGCTGCGAAAGGCGATGCCGGGAAGGTTCCGGTCGCACATGTCTCCGCTCGGCGGGCTGTAAACTGGTGGGAGGGGCGGCGGTGTCGCGGCCGCCCCTCCCGAGGGAGCCCGACCATGGAGCAGCACGTCGATCCGGTGTGTGGAATGAGGGTCGATCCGGCCAAGGCGGCCGGCACAAGCGAATACGAGGGCCGTACCATTTATTTCTGCAATAAGCGCTGCAAAGAAAAGTTCGACGCGAACCCGTCTCAATACATCAAACAGGCATGAGCTCCGCGCATGCCGAAGCGCAGGACGAGGCCCTGGTCGAGGACCCCGTCTGCGGAATGATGATCGCGCCGGCCGAGGCCGTCGGCCGTCTCGAGCACGACGGCACGACGTACTACTTCTGCCACGAGTCCTGCCTCGAACGGTTTCGTGATCATCCCGAACAGTTTCTTCACCCGCCCGTCGCTTCGAATGGAGCCCCCACCCCGGCGGGCACCGAGTACACCTGTCCGATGGATCCGGAGGTCCGTCAGATCGGCCCAGGGCCCTGTCCGAAATGCGGAATGGCGCTGGAACCGGTCAGCGTGTCGGTCTCGACACGGACCGAGTGGACCTGCCCGATGCATCCCGAGATCGTGCGCGACGAGCCGGGCGCGTGTCCGATTTGTGGGATGGCATTGGAGCCGCGGCGAGCCGCGCTCGACGAGCGGAACCCCGAGCTCGACGACATGTGGCGCCGGTTCCGCGCCGCCGCCGTGCTGACCGCTCCGCTGCTGGCGGTGATGGTGTCTGACATGTTCCCCAATCGTCCGTTGCACCAGGCGCTGGGTGCGCGGGCGACTGGATGGCTCCAGGCGCTGCTCGCGACGCCGGTCGTCCTATGGGCCGGGTGGCCGTTTTTCGAACGCGCGTGGCGTTCTGTCGTCAATCGCCACCTGAACATGTTCACGCTGATCGGTCTGGGCACCGGAACGGCGTATCTGTTCAGCGTCGCCGCGCTGCTGCTTCCAGGCTCGTTCCCCGCGTCGTTTCACTCCCACGGGGGCGAGCTCCCTCTGTACTTCGAGCCTGCGGCCGTCATCGTCACGCTGGTGCTTCTCGGCCAGGTGCTGGAGCTCCGCGCCAGAAGCCGCACGAGCGCAGCGATCCGAGGTCTGCTGGCGCTGACGCCTCCCGTCGCGCACCGCCTGTCGGCTGGAGGCGCCGAAGAGGACGTGGCCCTCGAGAGGGTGCACGTCGGCGATCGGCTCCGCGTCAGACCGGGTGAGCGTGTACCCGTCGATGGCATCGTGCGGGACGGCACGAGCGCGGTGGACGAGTCGATGGTCACCGGTGAGGCGATGCCGGTGTCAAAATCGCCGGACCATCCAGTGACGGGGGGCACCGTCAACGGCACGGGCGCGTTTGTGATGGAGGCCACTCGAGTCGGTGCCGACACGCTGCTCGCCCGCATCGTGTCGCTGGTCGGCGAAGCGCAGCGGTCTCGCGCGCCCATCCAGCGCCTTGCAGACACGGTCTCGGCCTGGTTCGTGCCCGCGGTCATCGTGATTGCGATCCTGACATTTGTCGGATGGGCGCTCGTGGGGCCTGAACCCCGGTTCGTCCATGGGCTCGTGAACGCGGTGGCGGTCCTCATCATCGCGTGTCCATGCGCGCTGGGACTCGCGACGCCGATGTCCATCATGGTGGGCACCGGCCGCGGCGCTGAAGTGGGCGTGCTCCTGCGGAATGCCGAGGCTCTCGAGCTTCTCGAGCGCATCGACACGGTGGTCATCGACAAGACCGGTACACTCACCGAGGGACGTCCGCGTCTCACCGCGATCACACCGGTTGCGGGCGTGGACGAGAGCCAGCTGCTGCAGATGGCCGCCAGCGTGGAACAGGTCAGCGAGCATCCCGTCGCTGCGGCAATCGTTGCGGCCGCCCGCGATCAGCGCATTCAGCTGCTCGAACCGCGTCAGTTCGAGTCACACACCGGACAAGGTGTCACCGCCGAAGTGGACGGGCGTCTCGTGGTGGCCGGGACACGTTCACTCATAGAGGCGAACCACGTACCCGCGGACCGGCTCGATGAACTGGCGGATCGCTTGCGCGAGCAGGGACAGACCGTCGTGCTCGTCGCGATTGGCGGGGAGCCCGCAGGGGTCATCGGCGTCGCCGATCCGATCAAGTCCAACGCACGCGCAGCAGTGTCGGCACTCAAATCGGATGGACTGCGGTTGTTGATGCTGACGGGAGACAACCGTGTGACGGCATCCGCGGTCGCTCAGTCGCTCGGAATCGACCAGATCGAAGCTGACGTGCTGCCCGAGCGGAAGGCGGCTGTCATCAAAGCACTGCAGACGGCCGGCGCGAAAGTGGCGATGGCTGGCGACGGCATCAATGACGCCCCCGCCCTGGCGCAGGCAGATGTCGGCATTGCGATGGGCACCGGTACAGATATCGCGATGGAGAGCGCGAGCATCACGCTCGTCAAGGGCGATCTCACGGGCGTGCTTCGTGCGCGGACGCTCAGCCGCGCCACGATGAGGAACATCCGCCAGAATCTGTTTTTTGCGTTCGTGTACAACCTGGCGGGAGTCCCGATCGCCGCGGGCTTGCTGTACCCGGTATTCGGACTGCTTCTCAGCCCGATGATCGCGAGCGCCGCGATGACGTTCAGCTCGGTATCGGTGATCGCGAACGCGCTGCGGTTGCGGACGCTGCGGTTGTAGGACGCTTGTCTAGCCGGGGTGCATTGGACGACGAGAAGAATGACCCCGGCGCCACGACGTGCTGTGGGGCCGGGTCATTCTTCCTGTCCTCGAATGTACCCCGGCGCGGCGGAACGGCTGTGGGGCCGGGGTCATTTTTCCTGTCCTCGAATGTACCCCGGCCGGTGGGAGTTCAGATCCCCGACTAACGGACGAATAGCACGCAAACCGGCGTCGGCGCGGGCACCAGGTCCCCGACCGGTTCGAGGCCGCCGGTCTGTTGGTCCACGCGAAAGACCGCCAGCGTGTCGGTATTCTGATTGGCCGCGATGAGCCAACGGCCGGACGGGTCGAGGCTGAAGTGCCGCGGCTCCTTCCCTCGCGTCGGCACGACGGCCGTGCGCGTCAGTTTGCCCGTCGAAGCGTCGATCGCGAAGACCGCAATGCTGTCGTGACCCCGATTCGACCCGTAGAGAAACCGGCCGGATGGATGAATCTCAATCTCCGCCGTCGAGTTCTCGATTTTCGCGTCGTCGGGCAGCGTAGACACCGTCTGACG
>JBKPMA010000532.1:0-3396 GCA_046731935.1 Acidobacteriota bacterium | reverse complement strand
GGATGCGGCTGTCGGATAGATCCTTCACAAGCGCCTCTCTTGGCGTATCGATGCGAATTGCCGCGCCGCAATGGACGCGGCTATCTGATGGAGAAGCGTTCGAGCGCGCTCTCCAGCTGTGTCTGCGCTTCGGAGAAGTCGTAGTTCTGTACGAGTGATGCGAAGCCTGCCCAGGTGTCGCGCATCAACGGACGGAGCGCCTCGTGGTTCGCATCGACGAAGTCCGCGGCACCCGGATCCATCTCGTTCAGCAGGGTCGAGAGCGTACGCGCGGCCGTCAGCGTGGCCTCCACAGGCGGGGCGGACCCGGTGGCAAGTGCTGCGGGTGGCGCCGGATCCGGCAGCGTGAGAAGCTCCGCAAGAAGCGGATTCAGCGCGGCCGCTACTGTTTTCGCGGCCACCTCGATGTCGGAGGCTGCGGCGTTGCGGTGAATCAACTGTTCGAGCGTGGCGGCCGCCCCGTGCACCTGCATGGCGCCGACATTTCCAGCGACCCCTTTGAGCGTGTGCGCGAGCCGTTCGGCAAGCGAACGATCACCGCCTTCGATCGCCGCACGGATTTGATCCACCGCTTGCGCCTGTTGATCCCTGAACTGCCACAACAGTCTCAAGTACAGTTGTTCGTTGCCGGCGACACGAGCGAGTCCGGCCCTGCGGTCGAGCAGTGTCGACGGGTCGCTGTTGGTGACGGAGCCCCGAACCGCTGCGGCACTGGCCTCTGGGCGCGATCCGGCCGGACCGTGGTAGAAACGAGCGACGGTCTCGAAGAGATTGTCTGGATCGATCGGCTTAGCGACGTGATCGTTCATGCCGGCAGCGAGACAGCGCTGTCGTTCCTCGAGTGTGGCATGCGCCGTCATCGCGATGATGGGAAGTGAGGCAAACCGCGCGTCCGCCCGCAGTTTCGCCGTCGCTTGAAAGCCGTCCATCTCCGGCATCTGCAGGTCCATCAGGACGACGTCGACGGCAGGCGCTGCATCGGCCGACAGCAGATCGACGGCGTCACGTCCGTTGACGGCAAATCGCACCTGCGCCCCGGCGGCTTCGAGCAGCTCCGTCGCGATCTGCCGATTGATGTCGTTGTCTTCGACGAGCAGGATGCGTGCGCCGAAGAGCGGCGTCGACGCGGCACGATCCGGCGCGTGCGCTGAAGCAGCGGCATCGACCGCCTCATCCGCGAAGATGGTCGTCAGCGTATCCACGATCATCGACCTGGTCACCGGCTTCAGCAGGAAGCCTTCGAGCTGCAGCTGTTCGGCTTCGTCGCGGATCTCTTCGCGCCCGAATGCGGTCACGAGCACAATCGCCGGCGGATGCGTCAGTGCGGAATCCCCTTTGATGGTGCGGCTCGCCTGCAGACCGTCCATGCCCGGCATTCGCCAATCCATGAAGACGACGTCATACGGGTCGGCGGCGTCGTGCTGCCGCACGGCGGCAACAGCTTCCGCGCCAGATGCCACGACGTCGACGCGGCCTGTGACGCCCCTCAGCGGCTCCTCCAGGATTTCGCGCGCGGCGGCGTTGTCGTCGGCGACGAGCACGCGCAGCTGACGCAACTGCTCCGGGAACGGCCGCGCAGCCGTTTTAGGCTCTGCGACACCGAGCCACACCGTGAAAAAGACGGTCGTCCCGGCGCCGGCTTCGCTCTCGATCCAGATGCGGCCGCCCATCAGCTCGACAAGGCGCCGGCTGATCGTGAGGCCAAGCCCGGTGCCGCCGTGCTTCCGGGTCGTGGACATGTCGGCCTGCGTGAACGGCTGAAACAGTCTGGAGGACTGTTCGGGCGTCATGCCGATGCCGGTGTCGCGTACGGAGAACTTGAGCTGCACCTTGTCGCCCGTGCGCGACAGCTGCTCGATGGCCACGTGGATCTCACCGTGCTCGGTGAACTTGACCGCATTGTTCACGCAGTTCGTCAGGATCTGCCCGAGGCGGAGCGGATCGCCGCTCAGGTGATCGGGAATGCCGGCTGCGACGTGGGCGAGGAACTCGAGGCCCTTCTCGTGGGCTTTCTGCGCCGTGACGGTCGTGACCGCGCCGATCACCTCGTCCAGCGTAAAGTCTGTGACTTCGAGATCCAGCCTGCCGGCCTCGATCTTCGAAAAATCGAGAATGTCGTTCAGGATCGCGAGAAGCGACGTGCCGGCGTTGTGTATCTTGCTCACGTAGTCGCGCTGCTTCGGCGACAAATCCGTACGAAGCGCGAGGTGCGAGAGGCCGATGATCGCGTTCATCGGCGTCCGGATCTCGTGGCTCATGTTCGCGAGGAACATGGATTTCATCGCCGTCGCGTCTTCGGCGCGCTGCTTCGCGGTGACGAGCTCCGCCGCCTGCGCTTCGAGCTGCTGCGCCTGCGCCTGCGTCTGACCGAGCAGATCCCGGGTGCGCAGGTTGCGCTGCAGGATGTCCAGACTCATTGCGGAGACCGGCAGCAGCTCGTCGAGCAGCAGCTGCTCTTGTGCAGAGAGCGACTGAAACGACGCCAACTCCAGGACGCCGAGCAGCGCATCTTTCGAGACCAGCGGCAGGGCGACGGCCTGCACGGGGACTGCGTTCCCGAGACCTGAGCCGATGCGAACGAAGTCGGAGGGCAGATTCGTGAGGGTGACAGGACGACGATCGCGTGCGCACTGACCGACGAGGCCTTCGCCAATCGCGATGGGCGTGGCGGTTGTGACGTCACCAAGCCCGTAAGCGGCCATGCGCCGCAGCGTGCCTGCCGCTTCGTCGAACAGGAAGAACGCCGCGACGCCACCCCCCAGCGCGGGCACCAGACTCGAGAGAAGTCGTGTGCCGAACTCTTCCACCGAATCCGCCGTTTGGAGCTCCCCCGCGAGCCGCGAGACGTTTGCCTTCACCCAGCGCTGCTGCTCTCTTGCGGCCGCACCCTGCTTGAGGACGGCAATCGAACGGGCCAGCCCTCCGGTTTCGTCGCGCGCCTCGGTGAAGGGGACAGCCTTGTCGTAGTCGCCGGCAGCGATCGATTCGACAGACGTTTCGAGCGCCCGGATCGGATTCACAATCCGGCGGAACGTCACCACGCCCAGCACCGCGGTCAGCAGGAGCGCCACGGTATCCGCGAAGAGGAGCTGCCACCGGTAGCGGTCGATGACGGCGATGGACTCGGCGCCCGCCGTCTCGGCGGCCGCCTGGTTGTAGGCGATCCACTCGTTCGAGATCTCGCTGATACGCCCGCCGAGCTGGCCGACGCTGCCGTGGAAGAACCTCAGCGCTTCGTCTCTGTGCCCCTCATCGGCCGCCGCCATGGCCTGCCGGGCACCGACGATCCATTCACGGGTGAGTCGCTGGAAGTCCGTCAGGAGCCGCCGCCCCTTGTCGCCGAGGACAAAGCGATCGGCATATGTCTGCAGCAGGCGGTTCAGCTCTTGTTCGTTC
>JBKPMA010000531.1:0-6038 GCA_046731935.1 Acidobacteriota bacterium | reverse complement strand
TCTCAAGGGCACCTGCAGCACGAGGATCGCGACCAATGCCGGCGCTACGGCCAGCGTCGCCAGTGCAGCCGAGTACGTGCCAGTCCGGTCGTGGACGCGCCCGATAATCATCGGACCGACCGAGCCCCCGAGATTGCCGATCGAATTGATGAAGGCGACACCTCCTGCGGCGGCGGTCCCCGAGAGTACGGAGGTCGGTAGCGACCAGAACACCGGAGCCACGCTGTAGATACCGCTCGCCGTCAGTGCCAGGGCCAGCAGGCCCTGCACGGGTGTTGTCGCCTGCGACGCCAGCAGCAGCCCCGCGGATCCGGTGACCGAGGCCACCGCGATGTGCCAACGCCGTTCCCGACGCCGATCCGAGTGCCACGCCACCGACACCATCACGATCATCGCGCACGCATACGGCAGCGCCGACAGCATGGTCGTGTAGAGCGTGCCGAGCCCCGAGAAGTTCTGCACGATGCGGGGCAACCAGAACGTGATGCCGTAGAAGCCGATGTTGTTGCAGAAGTAGATCAGGCAGAACAGCCAGAGCAGCGGCTGACGGATCGCATCCTTGAATGTGTGCGTCTCTGCCGCGGTCGCACGGTCTGACGCGAGGCTCCTGGCCAGCCAGTCGCGTTCGTCCTGTGTGAGCCAGTGCGCCTGCTCCGGGCGATCGGTCATGTAGCCGAGGACCACGAATCCGAGCACCAGCGCCGGCAGTCCCTCGATGAGGAACAGCCACTGCCAGCCGCGCAGGCCCAGCGTGCCTTCCAGCTGCATCAGCAGGCCCGAGAGCGGGCCGCCCACCACGCCGGTAATGGCGGTTGCCGTCATGAAGTACGCGACGGCCTTGGCGCGTTCGACGATCGGGAACCAATAGGTGAGATACAGGATGATGCCGGGATAGAACCCCGCCTCGGCCACGCCCAGCAGGAGCCGCATCGCGCCGAAGCTCCAGGGACCGGTCGCGAACATCATCGCGGACGACACGAGGCCCCACACGATCATGATCCGCGCAATCCAGACCCGCGCACCGACCCTGGCGAGCAGCAGGTTGCTGGGCACTTCGAGCAGCGCATAGCCCCAGAAGAACAGGCCGACGCCGAATGCGTACGCGGTGTCGCTCAGGCCGAGATCCTTGTTCATCTCGAGCGCGGCGAAGCCCACGTTGACGCGATCGAGGTACGCCACGGCGTAGCAGATGAAGATGAACGGCAGCAGCCGCGCGCGCACTTTACGGATCGTGCGGCGACCGAGCTCATCGGCAGCGGACAGCGGCGTAGACGCGGAAATGGGCGCCGGCGTGCTCACGCGGGGCCATTGCCGGCGACGATTCGCGCCGTGGTAATGGCCTGTCCGGCGTGGCGTGTCGTGTGTTCTGCGGCGTGAAACAGCAGCCCCAGCACGTTTGACGGCAGTCGATTGCGGCCGACCTCGCGAGGATCCAAAAGGGTCGCTTCCGGGGTGGCACGCAGCTGGCGCATTGAACGATCGATCGCGCCCGCGACTTCGCCGATGAGCGTGGCGGCGTCGAGGCCGGTGGCCTGCTCTTCGTCGGCCTTGGCCCTTCGCTGCGCCTCAGTCAGCGCCTCCCCGCGAGCATAGGTCAGCAGCCGATCGAGCGCGCCGCCGAGATGACGCGCGTGGAATCCGACCGACGCGGCGCCGGCTGGCGTCTGCCAGATTTGGTCCGTCGTGAGCGAGCCAAGCACCCGCTGGACATCCTCCCGCGCCTGGACGAGCGCGTGCGCGCACGGCATCAGCAGCATCGGCACTCCGTCCACCGGGCCGCGGAGCCATGCTTCTTCGAGCGGCGCGGCAGTCATGCGGCCGCTATCATACTGCCCCGGCGCGCAGGCGCAAGGCGAGCCGGTCCCGGAGAATTGCGGGGATCCTGCACCACATGCGAGAAGGCGTGCACGAGCGGGTCGCGTTTTGCGCTACGCTTGAGGCTGCCCCGTCCGTATCCAAGATGTCCGAGCCATCTGACCGCCACCGCGATCGCCGTGTGCTGATCATCGGCCATGACGACGAGCTGACCGCCCGGCTGCGCGAACGCGAAGAGCTGCAGGGTATGGTCCTCGACCAAGTAGCCGGCAATTTCGCCGCGCTGCAGCGGCTGCGAGAGCGTGACTTCGACGTCCTCGTGACCAACCCTGCGACCTCGGTACCCGACGATTTGCTATTCGCCGAGGAAGTGCGCGGCCTGCGGCGGAGCACACGGATCATCGTGCTTGCGCCAAGTGCCCTGCAGCAGGATGTCATCGCCGCGCTGCGCGCTCAGGTCTTCGCCTGCTTCAGCGCACCGTTCGATGCGGGCGAAGTGGCCGCGATGATTGCCGCCGCCGCAGACATCGACGACTGGCGGGGTGGCATCGAAGTGATCTCGGGCTTGCCCGACTGGATCTCGCTCCGTGTCTCGAGCCGGCGCGTCAGCGCGGAGCGCCTGATCCGCTTCATGACGGAATACCGGACGGATTTGCCCGAGGGCCTGCGCACCGATTTGATGACGGCGTTCCGGGAGATGCTCCTGAACGCGATGGAGCACGGCGCCCATTTCGATCCCGAGAAAATCGTCGAAGTGTCGGCCGCCCGCACCAGCCGCGCCATCGTCTACTACCTGCGCGATCCCGGCCCGGGCTTCAACCGCGAGAACCTGCAGCATGCAGCAGTGGGCCATTCCGAGGGCAATCCGATGGCGCACTTCGACAAGCGTCAGGAGCTTGGGATGCGCCCGGGAGGCTTCGGCATCCTGCTCGTGCGCAATCTCGTTGACGAGCTCGTGTACAACGAGCGAGGCAACGAAGTCATTCTGATCAAGTACACGGACCGGTAATGCGGACAGTCGTCCTCGAGGAGCCTGGCCGCCTTCGTGCGATGGAGACGGCACCGCCAGAGGCGCCATCGCCGGGAACGGCGCTCGTGCGCGTCCATCGTGTCGGCGTCTGCGGTACCGATTTCCACGCGTGGCGCGGACGCCAGCCGTTTTTCACGTTCCCGCGGATCCTCGGGCACGAGCTCGGGGTCGAAGTCGTGGACGTTGGTCCGAACGATCGCGGTCTGCAGCCGGGATCGCGGTGCGCGGTGGAGCCGTATCTGAATTGCGGCACGTGTCGCGCCTGCCGTCTCAATCGGGGCAACTGCTGCGAGCGGATGCGCGTCCTCGGCGTCCACGTCGATGGTGGCATGCGGGAAGTGATCGAGGTTCCCATCGAGAAGCTACACCGGTCGCGAACGCTGGATGTGGAACGGCTGGCACTCGTCGAGACGATCAGCGTGGGTCACCACGCCGTCGCCCGTGCCGGCATCAGCGAAGGCGAGACGGTGCTGGTCGTGGGCGCAGGACCGATCGGGCTGGCAGCAGCCAGCTCTGCCCGCGCCATGGGCGGCAGCGTCGCGATTGCCGATATGAGTGCGCCGCGCCTCGCATTCGCGCAGCGCACGCTGCGCTTCGATCGCACCGTGCAGACCGGCGATGCCGATCCGGTGCCGGTGGTGCGCGACGCCTTTGGCGGTCTGCCGTCGGTCGTCATCGACGCAACCGGAAGCGCGCCATCAATGCAGCGCGCGTTCGCGCTGGTCGCGCAGGCGGGAACGTTGGTGTTCGTCGGCCTGGTGCAGGCGGATATTTCGTTCAACGATCCCGAGTTCCACCGCCGCGAGCTGACGGTGCTGGCCAGCCGCAATGCCCTGCCGTCAGACTTCGCGTCGGTCATCCGTTCGATGGAGTCCGGCGGACTGGACGTGGGTCCGTGGATCACGCATCGCGCAGCACTCGAAGACGTGCCGGCGGTATTCCCGGAATGGACCGAGGCGGCCTCCGGAGTTGTGAAGGCGATCGTGACGGTCTGACGGCGGTCGTCAGTCTTCGGTCTTCGGTCTACGGTCTTCAGTCTTCAGTTCCACGGCCACTGCTTCGTCGCCTTCGTCCAGCCCAGGAACACGAGCACGCCTGCAACGAGCGTTGCCGTCCCGAGCGCCATCACCTGCAGGCCTGACGTCGAGAACAGGAAGATCCAGCCCGCGAGTGCGACCAACGTCGGCAGCGGATACAGCCACATCTTGAAAGGCAGCGGCACCTCGGGCTTCGCGCGCCGAAGCAGCCACACCGCACCGATCTGTCCGATGAATTGGACCAGAATGCGCGTCGTGAGCAGGGCGTCGATGACCGTGCCGAGCGGGATCGTCGCGCACACGATAGAAATGACGCCAATCACCAGGAGTGAGACGTGAGGAAAACGCTTCGTGGAATGGACGCGCCCGAATACCCGAAAAAACGTGCCGTCGAGTGCGGCCGCATATGGGATCCGCGAGTATCCCAGGAGCAGCGCGAACACCGACGCGAATCCGGTCCACAGTACCAGGATCGTGAACAGACTCGCGATGCGCGATCCGTAGAGCCGCTCCATGAAGATCGAGACGATGTAGTCCGCTTCGGCATGGGATGACGCCGGCACGAACTCGCGCCACGGGACGACGCCAATCACCGACAGGTTGATGCCGGCATAGATCAGCGCCACGAGAAACACGCTGATCAGAATCGCCCGCGGAATGACGCGCTGGGGCTGTTTGACCTCGTCGCCCACGTAGCAGACGTCGTAGTAGCCGAGATAGTCGTAGATGCCGATGCGTGCCGACGCCCCGAGCCCCATCAGCATTCCCATTGACATGGTGAACGCACCCGGCGGGAAGTCAAACGCCCTGCCCGGATTGAAGTGGAACGCACCGCTCACGATCACGACGATCGTCGTCAGGATGGTGCCCGTCCAGAGCGTGACCGTCAGCGCGCCGATCGACTCGATGCGGCGGTACAACAGCGCGATATTGGCCACGCCCGCGACCACAGCCACCGCAATCGCGGTCGTCGCCGTCATGTCGCGCCAGACGTACCGGACGTAGTTGGCGAACCCGATGTAGCCGGAGGCGATCTCGAGCGGACCGCTCAGGATGAACTGCCAGATGAAGAGGAACGCCATGAGCCGGCCCCACGTCGCCGGACCGTAGGCGATCCGCAGGTACTGGTAGGTGCCTCCGGATCCTGGCAGCGCGGCTCCCAGCTCACTCCAGACCAGACCGTCTGCCGCGACGATGACCAGGGCGAAGACCCATCCAAGGAGCGCCTGCGGTCCGCCGAGGCCCGTCATCAGGAGCGGGATCGTGATGAACGGGCCGACGCCGATCATGTTCGACATGTTCAGCGCCGTGGCCTGCAGGAGGCCGAGACGCCGAACGAGTTGGGGGGAATGCGACTCGTTTGGGACGGACATTGGGATCAGTCTACGGTCTACGGTCTGCAGTCTACGGTCTGGGGTCTGCGGTCTACAGTCTGCTGACCGAGGAAACAGCTAGCGGCCGGGCCGGCGGAATCGCCGGCGGTCGCGTTCGATGGCCGCTCGAACGGTGCAGCCTTCGAGGTGATCGTTGACGAGCCCCATCGCTTGCATGAAGGCGTATACGGTCGTCGGCCCCACGAACGTCCAGCCGCGGCGCTTCAGATCCTTGGCCAGCGCGCGGGATTGTTCCGTCGTGTTCATGGAGCCGAGCGCCTTTTTCGTGACTTTCGCGGGTCTGGCCGCGCGGTCTGGCTCGAACGACCAGAAGTAAGCAGCAAGTGAGCCGTACTCGCCTGCCAGGTCAGACGCACGACGGGCATTGTTGATGGTGGATTCGATCTTCCCGCGGTGCCGGATGATCCCAGCATCGCCGAGCAGACGCTCGACGTCGCGGGACGTGAATCGCGCAACCCTGGTAAACGCGAAGTTGGCGAACGCACGCCGGAAGTGCTCACGCTTCCTGAGAATCGTCAGCCAGCTCAGGCCAGCCTGAAAGCCTTCCAGACAGATCTTCTCGAAGAGCCGGTGATCGTCATCGACCGGGCGTCCCCACTCCGTATCGTGGTACGCCACATACTCCGGCGGCGCGGCTCCCCACCAGCAGCGGGGCTCAGCGTCTGAGCCGGCGACCAGGCCCTCGGCCAGGCGGGACGACATCCGCCGGACAATAACAGAAATTCGGAATGCGGAATTCGGAATTCGAATTCAATTGCGGAT
>JBKPMA010000530.1:0-11425 GCA_046731935.1 Acidobacteriota bacterium | reverse complement strand
GTCCGACGATGGCAGGATTGAGTGGTGTGGGCGGGCTGGGATGCGCTCGCTCGACGGGCTGAATCGTGACGGCGGAGTCGCCAATCACTCGCGCCAGTTCCTGCTGAACGCTCGCAGGGTCCACGCCCGGCAGGATGCGGCAGTTCACGATGGCGGTGGCACGCTGCGGCAGCGCGTTGTCGGCATGCCCGCCCTCGAGGCGCGTGGCCACACACGTCGTCCGCAGCATCGAATTCAGTCCAGGCGTCCGTGACAGCCTTTCCACAGCGGCCTCGTCGCCAGGATTTGCAGCCACCGCCCGCATGTCCGCTCCTTCCTCGCCGCCATGAATATCAGCAGCCTTCAGAAGCGATTGACGTGAGATTTCGGTGAGCTGCGCGGGGAACTTGTACGCAGCGAGCTTCGTGAGCGCCGCGGCGAGTTGGTAAATCGCATTATCGGGACGCGGCAGGGAGCTGTGTCCACCGGGATTCGTCGTTTCGAGCCTGTAGCTCTGGTAGACCTTCTCTGCTGCTGATAGCGAAAAGACAACGGGCTTGCCGTGGTCGAGATCGCCGCCGCCGGCGTCTGTGTTCAGACAGAACTCCGCGTTGATCAGATCCGGACGGTTGGCCACGATCCAGCCCATACCGGTCGCAGCATCTGTCTCTTCCGCCGAGGTGATAATCGTCACGATGTCGCGGGATGGAGTGAATCCCTCCTGCTTCCAGCGAAGGAGACTCGTGACGACTGTGCCGACGCCGGATTTGTCGTCCACGATTCCGCGCCCGTACCACCAGCCGTCTTTCTCGGTGAACACGAACGGATCCGTCGTCCAGTCCGCCTTGTTCGCGGTCACGGTGTCAAGATGCGCGATCTGCAGCATCGGACGCGCAGATGCGCGGGTGCCATGGAACCTGACAATGAGATTCAGGTTCTTCGGGTCTGGGCCGGCGAGAGAAATGTCTGCGTCGGCAAGACCAGCGCGGCGCAGGTACTCCGCGACGACTTGAGCGGCCTTCGTCGTACCCTCGCCGCCCTGCGCGGTGTTGACGTTGACGACGTCTTTGAGAACGTCGCGGGCGACCTGCTGCCAGCGCGGCGGCAGGGAGTCGGGCGCCGCCTCCGTCGTGGCCGCGCCAAGAATGACAATCCGAACGAGTAATAAGCAGCGACGCATGAAGACTCCGATAGACGATGAGACAACCACCCAGCCTATCATGGACGAGGTCCCAACACGCACGTCCATGTCTCCTTCTGTCCGCGTCCGTGCACTCTCGATTCACGCCACGTATGGATGCCGTCATTCCGGAGCGTGCTGCAGGGCTGGCTGGCGCATTCCAGTCGAACCAGACACAGAGGACGCGGTGGCGTCGCTCGTTACCACTGGCGCACTCACGCTGACACGGCGTGACGCGTTCGAGCGTGCGGACGGCGTCACTGTCACGGCGATGGCCAACGACGGTGCCTGCGTGTTCCTCGAAGCGGGGTCTGGAACGACGCCGCCTCTGTGCGCCATTCACCGGCTGGCGGGCCCGGAAGTGAAGCCCATGGCGTGTCGCCAGTTTCCACGCGTCGCGCTCCACGATCCTCGTGGCGTGTCGGTGACGCTCTCGCACTTCTGCCCGACGGCGGCGGACCATCTGTTTGAGGATCTGCCGCTCGCGATCGTGAACGGCCCTATCGCCTTTCCGCCTGACGACACCTACGAAGGGCTGAACGCACTCGATACGCTGCCGCCGCTCATCAAGCCTGGCCTGTTGATGGACCTCGAGTCGTACGACGCGTTCGAGCGCCACATGGTGGCGGTGTTTGCGCGTTCGTCAGCCGCCATGGCGGCGATCGACCAACTCGCGGGCGATGTGGAAGACCTCCGTGCCTGGAAGCCGGCGCACGGACCGCTGGTCAATGCCGTCGCACAGCTCACGGTCGATACCCGCGTGCAGGCTCGTGGCACAGGGCCTTCGTCGCGGGGCGGTGAACACGGCGTCCGCCAGATCTACGCGCGTCTGGATCGTTCGGCTGTCGCTCACGCGATGCCGTCCGATCTACAACCGCGCGCGCCGCATGGTGCTTCGCCACGACAGACAGATTGTCATGTGGTCCGCTGGGACGAGTGGGAGCCCGTCTTGTGCCGCTATCTGGCTGCGCGTGCGTTTGCAAGCTGGATGGCGTATCAGGGCCGGGGTCTGCGCACGGTGATCGCCTCACTCTATATCGCGCTCGACCTCGTGAAAGCCGAAGCGGACACACGAGCCGCACGTGCCGGGCATGCACTCGATCGGCCGATGGTGAGAGAAGCGATTCGGCAGGCCGATCTGCAGTTCGTGCATCAGGCGGACAGCCAACGGCTGGCGGACGCTCTCGGACGGGTTGAACACTCATAGGCTTTGGTGCCGCCGCACGTTCGTCCGCACCTCGTGTCCGCACCCTCCGTCCGCACCTCGTGTTCGCACCCTTTTTTCCGCACCGATCTATGATCGAGATATGGCCTCGATACCTTCCGACTCGACCGGCCTCATCGTGACGTGCCCGTCGTGCAGCACCAAGAATCGGCTTCACTACGACAGGCTCGGCCACGAGCACCGCTGCGCGCACTGCAAGACGCCCATTCCCGCGCCGACCTCGACGGTTGAGGTCGCCTCCGCTGCGGTCTTCGATGCGCTCGTTGCCTCCACGACGCTGCCGGTCGTGGTGGACTACTGGGCGCCGTGGTGCGGCCCGTGCCGCGCGGTCGCGCCCGAGCTGGAACGAGTGGCCGAGCGCAACGCAGGACGGTTCCTGGTGGTCAAGGTGAACACCGATCAGATACCGGAGCTCGGCGACCGCTACGGGATCCGCTCGATCCCGACGATGGCGGTCTTCGCCAGAGGCCGGGAGGTTGCGCGGTCGGCCGGTGCGCGGCCCGCGTCGGCCATCGAGCAGCTCGTCAACGACGCCCTCCAGGTTGCGTGAGCTCGTTCATGGATTCCGCTCGCCGCGGTGTGCGTGAACACGCACACGCGTTCATCAGTGTCCTCGCGACAGGCCTGCTCCTGTGGCTCTGCACGCCACCCCTGTCGGCGCGCTCGATCGATCCGCACTCATTCGCACGTCCCGATGAAGCGCGTGTCACAGACGTGGCGCTCGATCTGAAAGCCGATTTCTCGACGCACACGCTCCGCGGTACGGCAACCCTCACACTCGTCATGGCGCCAGGCGCGCACGAAGTCGTGCTGGACACGAAAGAGCTCGCGATTGCGTCGATCAACAATCAGGCAGGCGAAGCACTGACGTTCGCGCTTGGTACGTCGGATCGGCTCCTCGGGCAGCCACTGACAGTGGCGCTCGGCCCGACGACAACGGCCATCACGATTCACTACGCGACCAGTCCGAATGCCGGCGCTCTGCAATGGCTGTCACCAGCGCAGACGGCTGGCCGCGTGCAGCCCTATCTCTTCTCTCAGGGGGAATCGATCTACACACGTACCTGGGTGCCAACCCAGGACAGTCCCGGCATCCGACAGACGTACAGCGCCAGGATTGTCGTGCCCGCGCCGCTCACGGCGGTCATGAGCGCCGAGATGCTCACGCCTGGCGGCGTGGCCACCCCCGATGGCCGCGCCTTTGAGTTCAAGCTCGATCGGCCCATCCCGCCGTATCTCATCGCGCTCGCGGTCGGCGACATCGCATTCCGTCCACTCGGCTCCCGCACGGGCGTCTACGCCGAGCCGAGCGTCCTCGATCGCGCCGCGTACGAATTCGCCGACCTCGAGAAGATGGTGGACGCAGCAGAGCACCTCGCCGGTCCGTACAGGTGGGCACGCTACGACATCATCGTGCTGCCGCCGTCTTTCCCGTACGGCGGCATGGAAAATCCACGTTTGACGTTTGCCACACCGACCGTGCTCGCCGGCGATCGGTCGCTCACGTCGCTGGCCGCGCACGAGCTCGCACACTCGTGGTCAGGCAATCTCGTCACCAACGCCACGTGGAACGACTTCTGGTTGAACGAAGGATTCACGACGTACGTCGAGAACCGGATCATGGAGTCGCTGTACGGCCCGGAGCGTGCGGGCATGCTTCAGCAGGTTGAGCGGACCGAGTTGCTCGAATCGCTCAAGGAACTGCCGCGCGCCGACACCTCACTCGTTGTGGATCTGCGCGGCCGCGATCCCGATGACGGCTCGTCGAACATCCCGTACGGCAAGGGCGCCGCCTTCCTTCGCATGCTCGAGCGCGCGTTCGGACGCCCTGTCTTCGACCCCTGGCTGCGCGGATATCTCGACCACTTCGCATTCCAGTCGATCACGACGACGCAGTTCCTGGAGTACCTACGTACGACGCTGTTGTCGAAGACGCCAGGAAGCGAGGACCGTCTTCACATCCACGCCTGGCTCTATGAGCCCGGACTGCCAGCAAACGCGCCGGTCGTGCAATCTGCCGCGCTCGCCCGGGCGTCAGCGGATGCCGCAGGATTCGCTGCGGGCAGAACGTCAGCGGCAGCCCTCAACGCATCGGCCTGGACGACGCAGGAGTGGCAGGAATTCCTGGCGAACCTGCCGCGGCCGCTTGCGCAGGATCGTATGGCAGATCTCGACAGGACCTACGCCCTCTCGACTCGAGGCAATAGCGAGGTCCTCTTTCAGTGGCTGCGTCTTGCCGTTCTCTCGCACTATGAGCCAGCGTTCCCCGCGTTGGAAACCTTTCTGACCTCACAGGGACGGATGAAGTTCGTCGTGCCGCTTTACCGCGCGCTTGGCGAATCGGGGTGGGGACGGCCGATGGCCGAACGGATCTTCCGCGCCGCACGTGCGACATATCACCCGTTGACGGTCAATGCGATCGAGCAGGCGATGGCGCGCCCGTAGACCGAAGACCGTAGACCGAAGTCCGGGAGACCGAAGACCGAAGACCGTCGACCCTCAGAGTTCTATGGTGGGCAGAAACCGCGGTGCTGCGCGGTGGTTGGTCGCCTGCTCGTACGCGTACGCCAGACCAATCAATGTCATCTCGCTGAAATTCTTGCCGAAGAACGACACGCCAACGGGGAGTCCGAACGAGAAGCCGGCCGGCACTGTGATGTGCGGATAGCCTGAGACGGCCGGCAGCGTGGAGGATCCCCCCGGTCCGTAGTCGCCGTTGACCAGATCCGTGAGCGAGGCCGGTCCGCTCGTCGGGGCGACGAGCGCATCGAGCGTGTGTGCGGCCATGACTTTGTCGATGCCCATCTCGCGCGAGCCCTTTTTGCTGGCCGCCAGCACTTTCACGTACTGGGCAGTCGTCAACGGCCCCTTCGTCTCGGCGTCGAGGAAGATCTCCTGCCCGAAGTACGGCATCACGCGGTCGCTGTGTGCGTCGTTGAATGCGATCACGTCCTTCAGCGATTTCACCGGGGCGTCGGCGCCGAGCCCCTGGAGGTAGGCGTTGAGATCCGCCTTGAACTCGTAGAGCAGCACCTGAAACTCGTCTTTGCCAAGGGCCGCTGGAGGCGACAGATCCACGGGATCGATCACGACCGCGCCGAGCGACTTCAGCACTGCAATCGCCTTCTCCACCAGCGCATCGGCCGCCGGACTGCTGCCGAACAGGTGCTTCCGCGGCACGCCGATCCGAAGCCCTGTCGCGGCATCTGGCTTGAGTGCCTGCGTGTAGTCGCGCACTGTTCTCGCCGCAGCTGGTTTGGTGATCGGGTCTGAAGGATCGAAGCCCGCCATCGCTGTCAGGAGCGCTGCTGCGTCGGCGACAGTACGGGCCATCGGGCCCGCCGTGTCCTGGCTGTGCGCGATCGGAATGATGCCGGTGCGGCTGACGAGACCCAGGCTCGGCTTGATCCCCACGAGTCCGCAATTGTTCGATGGAGAGACGACCGAGCCGTCGGTCTCTGAGCCGACCGCAACGGGAGCGTAGTTCGCGGCGATGGCTGCCCCGGATCCAGAGCTGGAGCCCGAGGTATTGCGATCGAGCGCATACGGATTCCGCGTCAGCCCGCCTCGGCTGCTCCAACCACTGGTCGAATGGGTGGAGCGGAAGTTGGCCCACTCGCTGAGATTTGTCTTTCCCAACAGGATGGCGCCGCCGTCCCGCAAGCGCGTCGCAACAAAGGAATCTTTCGACGGGATCGATCCTTCGAGCGCCAGCGAGCCCGCGGTCGTTGTCATGCGATCGGCAGTGCCGATGTTGTCTTTGAGCAGGACGGGGATCCCGTGGAGCGGACCCCGGATTTTGCCGGCCTTTCGTTCCGCGTCGAGACGCTCGGCGATCTGCAGCGCCTCGGGATTCGTCTCGAGCACCGCGTGAAGCGATGGGCCCTGCTTATCGAGTGCCGCAATACGCGCGAGATACTTCTCGGTGATCGAGCGCGCCGTCTCCTGTCCCGACGTCATCCGCTTCTGCAGATCGGCAATCGTGACTTCGTCAAGCTCGAAGGCTGGCACGTCGGACGTCAGAGCGCCCCGGCCCGCCGCTGCCGGCTGTCGTGCCTCGCTCGCGCCGGATATCGCAAGCGCACCCGCACCGGTCAGCAGAAAAGATCGTCGATCCATATCGATGCACCCGTCGTTAGCGAATGTACGGAATGTACGCGGCGACCTGCCGCCGGTACGCGTCGAAGCGATCGCCAAAGCGGCCAGCCAGCAGGCCGTCCTCGACGCGCACGCGAATTTCGATGCCAACGAGGAAGAGCACGATCGCCGGCAGGAACAGGAACCATGGCGCCAGCAGTGTGCCCGTGCCCAGCAGCATGCACAGCATGGATGCGTAAATCGGGTGCCTGATCAGACGATACGCGCCAGCGGTCACCAGCTGATGATCTTCGTTGAGCCCCGCATCGACGCGCCACTGCCGTCCAAGCGTGCGTGTGCTGGTCCACGTGAGCAGCACCGCGAGTCCGAGCAGGACCGCGCTGACCCAGATCCGCCACACCGCCGGCTGACGCAGCCAGAACTGACCCTGCCAGACCAGTGAAAACGCGACGACTTGAATGCCAATCCCCCAGCGCGCGCGCCGATCGATTGTCGAGGCCGTTGGACGGCCGCGGCGAATGAGAAAGAACGGGATCATCCAGAGGAGCCATCCAACCAACAGCATCCAATAGACGTACGGCGGCATCGAAGCGGATTATACAGAGGGCTCGAGGGCCTGAGGGAGTCAGGGCGCCATGCATCGTGTGCGGACGGCGGTCATCGGTTACGGGCTTGGCGGGCGCACGTTTCATGTGCCGCTGATTTCTGCCGTCCCTGGACTCGAACTCGCGGCGATTGTCACGTCCCAGGCCGATCGCGTGCACGAGGAATGGCCAGGCATCGAGGTCCGCGCGGACGTCGAATCGGTTCTCGCCGACCCGTCGATCGAGCTCGTCGTGGTCTCGACGCCAAACGATTCGCATTTCGACCTCGCGACGCGCGCGTATGCCGCCGGCAAACACGTCGTGGTCGATAAGCCCTTCACGGTGACGGCAACCGAAGCCGAAGGCATCATGGCCGCGGCCGCCGCCGCACGGCGCGTATTGTCGGTGTTCCACAACCGGCGCTGGGATGCGGATTTCCTGACGCTTCAACGCCTGCTGCACGAGGGCACGCTCGGAGACGTCAGCTTCATCGAGTCCCACTACGACCGCTTCCGGCCGGTCGTGCGCGATCGCTGGCGGGAACACGACGTACCCGGCGCTGGCACGTGGTACGACCTCGGAGCGCACATTGCGGATCAAGTGCTCCGCCTCTGGGGGACGCCAGCATCCGTGACGGCAGACCTTCTGGCGCAGCGGCCGGGTGCCACCGCCATCGACTACTTCCACGTCGTCCTCGAATACAGCAGAGGGCGCCGCGCAATCCTCCACGGCGGATCGATGGCAGCCGCGTCAACGCTCCGCTTCGTGGTCCACGGCCGACACGGCAGCTACGTCAAACACGGGCTGGATACACAGGAAGCGTCGCTCAAAGCCGGGAGCGGTCCCGGTTCGCCCGACTACGGCATCGATCCTGTCGAAGGCGAGCTGACGGCGGCCGATGGCAGTGTGACGCGCGTCGGCAATGAGCGCGGGAACTACGCGTCGTACTACGAGGAGCTGCTTCGCGCCATACGCGACGGCACGCCGCCTCCCGTGTCGGGCGAGGACGGCCTCGCCGTCATGCGCATCATCGAGGCGGCGACTCGAAGCGCCACCACACGACGGACGATCGTGCTCGACGCGCGCTAGTCATCGTGCGCGGGATTGCAGCAGACTCTTGGCGAGCTTGAGATCCTCGACGATCTGGTCGAACAGGGGTTCGCCGCCGCCGTGTGCTTCCGCTCGGAGCACGGCCGACGGATGAAAGGTCGCGATCACGGCCTTCGACCAGCGCGTGACGAGCGGACGTCCCCGCATTTCACTCAATTTGAAGCCTGTGCCGAGCAACGCCTGGCCGGCTGTCGCACCCAAGGTGACGATCACCTTTGGCGATATGGCGTCCAGTTCCGCCTCGAGCCAGGGACGGCACGCCTTGATCTCGCTCCACCGCGGTTTCTGATGGAGGCGGCGCTTTCCACGCGGTTCGAACTTGAAGTGTTTGACCGCGTTCGTGAGATACACGCGATCGCGAGGCAGTCCAGCCGCGGCGAGCGCGCGCTCGAGCACGCCGCCGGCAGGTCCGACAAATGGCCGGCCCTGTCGGTCTTCCTGATCGCCCGGTTGTTCACCGACCAGCACCATCGACGCGGACTGTTTTCCCTCTCCGAACACGACCTGAGTCGCATTGAGGTACAGCGGGCAGCCCCGGCACCCTTCCGCGGCCGGCGTAAGCACATCCAATCGGTGCTCCTCGGGTACGAACGGTTCGGCAGACCAATCGGACGGCTTCTCCTGCGCCGGAACTCGGCGCTTCGACGAGCTTGCCGATCGGCGGTCCATGCTCCAACCACCATTCACGTTACAGGCCACAAAGGGTGCAAACCGCTCGTCCGCCCGCTGCGCCGGGCTAATATGCCCGGCATCTAAGCCCAATTCAGGCGGCCTGCAAGATTTTCAGGCCCGTTCGTTCTCCTGGTACGAATGGCACGTCTGCTGTTTCGGAGGGCGTCGTGAAGCAATTGGATCCGCGCGCGTACCAGATCACCGTGCTGGCGGCACTCCTCGGAGTCGGGCTGACCCAGCTGCGGTTCGAGGTCACGCTCGTCCAGGTCGCCGTGACCTTCGCGGCGGCGCTGGCGACGCAGGTCATTGGCGCCAGGCTCGCGGGCCTGCGCGATGTCGGGCTGTCGAGTGCGTTGATCTCGAGCCTCTCGCTCTGCCTGCTCCTGCGGACGTCGGCGCTGCCGTTTGCCGTCGTGGCAGCGGTGATCGCGATCGGATCGAAATTCGTGGTGCGGGTGCGCGGAAAGCACGTCTTCAATCCGACGAATCTGGCGATCGTTCTGCTGCTGACCACGACAACGCAGGTCTGGGTCTCTCCCGGTCAGTGGGGCAGCCCGACGTTCTTCACGTTCTTCGTCGCGTGCCTCGGCACGGTCGTCGTCACCCGTGCTGCGCGCGCAGACGTGACGTTTGCGTATCTCGCGGCGCACGCGGGGCTGCTCTTCGCGAGAGCGTGCTGGCTGGGCGATCCGCTCACGATCCCGTTCCATCGCCTCGAGAATGGCGCCCTGCTGCTCTTCGCGTTCTTCATGATCTCGGATCCCAAGACCACGCCGGATTCGCGAGCCGGCCGGGTGATCTTCGCGTGCCTCGTCGCACTGGGCGCCTACTACGTGCAGAACATGCTGTTCCGAACCAACGGTCCGCTTTGGGCGCTGGCGGTCTTCTCGCCGCTCGTGCCGTTCATCGATCGTGTGCTGCCTGGCCCGCGCTACACCTGGTCTCAGCGCCGGCCGCTTCCGGAGGTCTCTACCAATGAAACGCTGGATCTCGCTCCTGTTGGTGCTCGCCGCGGTGCTCTCGTGCACTGATCGCCTGCGGGCGTTCTGTGGCTTCTACGTCGCCAGAGCCGACACCAAGCTGTTCAACCGCTCGTCGCAGGTGGTCCTCGTACGCGATGGCGACAAGACGGTCATCACGATGGCCAACGATTTCGAGGGCGACCTCAAGGAATTCGCCATCGTCATCCCCGTGCCGACGTTCCTGCAGAAGGGACAGATCCACGTGGGCGACAAGTCGCTGGTGGATCACCTGGATGCCTACTCCTCCCCGCGGCTCGTGGAGTACTACGATTCCGATCCGTGCCTGCGGTACGAAACGATGGCAATGCCGTCGCCGATGGCATCGGCACAGGCAGTCGGCGGCATGGCGAAGCGGCGTGCCGACGCCCTCGGCGTGAAGATCGAGGCCGCCTATACCGTCGGCGAATACGACATCCTCATTCTGTCGGCACAGCAGAGCAGCGGACTGGAGACCTGGCTGAAGGAGAACGGCTACCGGATCCCGGGCGGCGCATCCGCGGTGCTCGGCAGTTACATCAAGCAAAACATGCGTTTCTTCGTCGCGAAGGTGAACCTGACCGAGCAGAACAAGCTCGGGTACTCATACCTCCGCCCGATCCAGGTCGCCTACGAGTCACCGAAGTTCATGCTGCCGATCCGACTGGGCATGGTGAACTCGAATGGCCCGCAGGAGCTGTTCATCTACGCGCTGACGAAGAACGGGCGCGTCGAGTCCACCAACTACCGGACCGTGAAGCTGCCGACAGGAATGGACGTTCCGCTGTTCGTGAAGGAGGAATTCGGCGGCTTCTACAAGGCGCTGTTCGCCGAACAGGTGCGGCGTGAAGATATGCACGCGCTGTTCACGGAGTACGCGTGGGACATGAACTGGTGCGATCCGTGCGCGGCGGAGCCGCTATCGCCGTCGGAGTTGAAAGCGCTCGGTGTCTTCTGGCTAGACGCTCCCGACAACGGTGGACCGCAGCCCGTTGGGCCGCAGGGCAGCGTGCGGCCGCCCCGGCGGCCGTTCCCATCCCAGGGTGTGAATGTGTTCCTCACGCGCCTGCACGTGCGCTACGACAACGCCCACTTCCCTGAAGACCTCGTGTTCCAGGAGACGGGCGACCGAGAGAATTTCCAGGGCCGCTACGTGCTGCGGCACGAGTGGTCCGGCTCCGGAACCTGCGAAGCCGCGACCGCGTACCGCAAGGAACTGCCGAAGCGGCGCGAGCAGACGGCTCAGAATCTGGCGACGCTGACCGGCTGGGCGCTGCCCGACATCCGGAAGAAGATGCACCTCAGTGCGGAGAACACGACCGAACCGCCGGCGCAGGAGAAGAGCTGGTGGGACAAACTCTGGGGAGGACGATAGAAATTCGGATTGCGGATTGCGGATTGCGGAATGCGGGGTTCGAAATGCGGATGCGGAATCGCGGTTGACCTGATTCCGCACCTGCACTCCGCACTCCGCACTCCGCATTCCGAACTGTCATCGTTTCGCGTAGAGCTCTGTCTTTCCGTCTTTCGTGAAAGAGACGATCTCGTAGGGCGGCTTCGCGTCGCCCCGCTCCATGCC
>JBKPMA010000529.1:0-8136 GCA_046731935.1 Acidobacteriota bacterium | reverse complement strand
CGGAGGTTCTTCCGAATCCGAATGGCACGGCGCCGGGGCTCTGGTTGGAGCACAAAGGCTGCGTGATCGTGCTGCTGCCGGGGCCGCCGCGTGAGCTGACGCCGATGTTCGAGGCGGTGTCGCGGGAGCGGCTGGCCGCGCGTGCCGAAGGCGTGCCGCTGTTGCGCGGCATCGTCCGCGTTGCCGGACAGACCGAGTCGCACGCCGAGCAACGAGCGAAACCGTTTTACGAACGGTGGCGGGAACGAGGCCTGCCCATCGACGCGACCACACTCGCGGCGCCGGCAAGCATCGATTTCCATCTCACGGTGCGGTCGCCGGACCGCGAGGCAGGCCGGCGCGTGCTCGACGAGGCTGTGGGCGAGCTCGCGGCAGCATTCGGCACGGACGCTTACGCGACCGAAGACCGGGGCATGGAGCATGTCGTCGGCCAGGCGCTCCGTACGAGCGGACTGACCGTCGCGGTCGCGGAATCGTGCACTGGCGGCCTGCTTGGATCGCGCCTCACCGATGTGCCCGGCAGCTCGGCGTACTTCGTCTACGGCATCGTCGCGTACAGCAACCAGGCGAAGCAGGATCTTCTGGATGTGGATGCGGCGCTGATCGAGGCGCACGGCGCGGTCAGCGAACCAGTCGCACTGGCGATGGCTGGCGGAATTCGTCGGCGTGCCGCGACGTCAATCGGCATCGGCGTGACCGGGATTGCCGGACCGGAGGGTGGCACAGCCGACAAGCCGCTCGGTACCGGCGCCATTGCCGTCGAAGGCCCGTGGGGAGCCGCCGTCCGGACACGAACGTTTCCGGGCGGTCGCGAACAGGTGAAGTTCTTTGCGACGCAAGCGGCGATGGACGATCTGCGCCGCGCGCTCTTGCAACGTCGGGGGCAGTGAGATGCGGCTTTTCGTTGCGGTCGATCTCGCCGACAGCGTGCGCGGGGACGTGCAGCAGATCACGGTCGCGCTGCGCCAGCGTCTGGAACGCCTGAAGCACGCGACGCGCGTCGGCTGGGTCAGTCCCGATCATATGCACCTCACGCTGGTGTTTCTTGGCGAGGTCAGCGAAGCTGTCGGGGCGGACGTCAAGGCACGGCTCGTAACGCCGCTGCCTCTTGCGCCGTTCGTCATTCGTGTCGGCCGGCTGGGCATGTTCCCGCCTGGCGGCCGACCGCACGTGATCTGGCTCGGCGTGAACGAGGGTGCGGAACCCTTGCGGCAGCTGCACCGCGAAGTGCTCGCACGACTCGACGGTGTGCCATTTGCGCGTGACGGCCGCGCCTTTTCGCCGCACCTGACGCTCGCCCGATTTCGTGAACCGGGCACGCTGTCCGAGCGGCATGCACTGGCCGACGTTCCGCTCCCAGCGGCGATGCCGTCGCTGGTCGGTCACGTGACGCTGTACCAGAGTCGACTGTCGGCGAAGGGGTCGTTCTACACTCCGTTGCGACAGACACCGCTTCTCGGTGAGGTGGTCGCATGAATGCTGTATGGCCGATTGCGGTCGGGTACCTGTTCGGGTCGGTGCCGTTTGCATTCCTCCTGTCGCAGAAGTGGCGCGGCATCGATATTCGCCGGACCGGCAGCGGCAACGTCGGCGCGACCAACGTGCTGCGGACGAGCGGCGTGCTGACGGCGCTGACGGTAGTGGCGCTGGATATTGCGAAAGGTATTGGATCGGTGCTCGTCGTGCAGCGCTTCACGGCCGGTGACCTTGCGCCGGCCGCCGCGGGACTCGCAGCCATCGTCGGCCACATCTATCCCGTGTGGCTCCGCTTCAGAGGCGGGAAAGGCGTGGCGACGGCGTGCGGTGTGTTTTCCGTGCTCGTGCCGGTGGCCATGGCTCCCGCCCTCGGGCTCTTCGTCGTGACCGTGTGGCTCACGCGCTTCGTGTCGCTTGGATCGATTGTCGCGACGGTCGCGCTCGGTCCGATCGCGTGGGCGCTCCATGCGTCGCGCGCCGTCGTCGGTATGTCGGTGGCGGCCGCTGCGGTGATTCTGTTCCGCCACCGATCGAACCTGTTGCGCCTCGCGGCTGGTACCGAACGGCGCATCGGTCAGCGGGTGTCGTGATGCGTGCGGCCGTGCTTGGCGCGGGCGGTTTCGGAACGGCGCTCGCCGTGCATCTAGCTCGGCTCGGTCATCCCGTCCGTCTGTGGGCGCGCGATCCGGCACTGGCCGCCGAAATGACACGCCGGTCAGCCAACGCCACGTATCTGCCGGACATTGCATTCCCGTCCGGCGTCGAAGCCACCGCGGCGCTGGACCGCGCGCTCGAGCAGGCGGAGCTCGTCATCTGCGCGGTGCCGTCGCACGGCGTACGCGCGGTGATGTCTGCCGCTGCACCACTCATTCCGCCTGGCGCCGTCGTCGTGTCTGCGACGAAGGGACTCGAGACCGAGTCGCTGCTGCGGATGTCCGAGCTGCTCGATCTGGTGTTCAAGCGCGCGCATCCGGTCGTCGTGCTGTCGGGACCGAGCTTCGCCGCCGAGTTCGCGCGGCAGCTGCCGACTGCCGTGTGCGTCGCATCGAGCGACCTCGATGCGGCGGCCCGTGTCCAGGCGGAGCTCCGCTCTTCATACCTGCGTCTCTACGCCAGCGACGACGTGGTTGGTGTCGAGATCGGCGGGGCGATGAAGAACATCATCGCGATTGCGGCGGGCGTGGTGGACGGGCTCGGTATCGGCAGCAACGCACAGGCAGCCCTCATCACTCGCGGATTGACCGAAATCGGCCGGCTCGCGACCGCACTTGGCGCGCGGCGAGAGACGCTCGCGGGCCTGACGGGGCTTGGGGACCTCGTCCTCACGTGTACCGGCGCACTCAGCCGCAACCGGCACGTCGGCAGCGAGCTCGCCAAGGGTCGTCCGCTCAAGGAGATCCTGGGCAGCATGAAAATGGTGGCGGAGGGTGTCCAGACGGCGTACGCGGTGCTCGCGCTTGGCGCGCGCGAAGGCGTCGAGCTGCCGATCACGACCAAGATGGTGGAAGTGCTCGACGGCCGCACCGATGTACGGACGGCAATCGTCGAACTCATGCTGCGCCCGCAGCGTGCCGAAGCAGAGCCTCTTCCGCCGGCCTGAACGCCGCTCGAGGGGCGCAGGCGCCCCGATGCCTGTGGCGCGCGCGGTACAATGACTCGAATGGGTTTTCTCGGACGGATTCGCGAGGGGCTCGCGCGAACCACACAACAGATCGTCGCGCGTTTCGACGAGATCGTCAGCCGCGCGGACGCGCCGGAGCGCCGCACGCGTCCGATCGACGTGGACTCGATCGACGCTCTCGAAGAGCTGCTGATTTCTGCCGACGTGGGTGTCGCCGCGACGGAGCGCATCATCTCCGCCGTCCGTACCAAGCCGCGCCACGAGGCGAGTCTGCGTGATCTCGTCAAGGCCGAACTGCGCGCCGTATTCGCCGAGACCGATCAGTCGACGCCGAACGGGCATGCCCCACATGTGATCCTCGTCGTGGGCGTGAACGGCACCGGCAAGACGACGACCATCGGCAAGCTCGCGAACCTCGCACGCGCGGAAGGCCGGGCGCCACTCATCTGCGCGGCAGATACGTTCCGGGCAGCGGCCGTCGAGCAGCTGGAGATCTGGGCGCGGCGCGCGGGCGTGGATATCGTCCGTGCGCGTGAGGGTTCGGATCCCGCGGCGGTCGTGTTCGATGCGCTCTCCTCGGGCAAGGCGCGGGGACGGAGCCCGATTTTCGTCGACACGGCCGGACGTCTGCACACGCGCGTGAACCTGATGAACGAGCTCGAGAAGATTCGGCGCATTGCCGCGCGTGAGGTGCCGGGCGCACCGCACGAAGTGCTGATCGTGCTCGACGCGACCGTTGGACAGAACGGTCTCGCGCAAGCGCGCGAATTCATGAGCGTCGCCGGCGTCAACGGTGTCGTGCTCACCAAGCTCGATGGCACCGCGAAAGGCGGGGTCGCCGTCGCCATCGCGCACGATCTGCGGCTGCCCATCCGCTATGTCGGCGTCGGTGAAGGGATCGACGATCTCGTGCCGTTCTCCGCGGATGAGTACGTGGACGCGTTGTTCGAGGAGAAGTGGTAGTGGACGATCGCGCCCTGATGGAGCGGGCGCTCGTCCTGGCTGAACGCGGCCGCGGAACGACAAGTCCGAATCCGATGGTGGGGGCCCTCGTTGTAGACGACGAGGGTGTCATCGTTGGAGATGGCCATCACGAGCGCGCCGGAACCCCACACGCGGAAGTGCACGCGCTCGACGCCGCAGGACCGCTGGCGCGAGGAGCGACGCTCATCTGCACGCTCGAGCCCTGCAGCCACACCGGTCGGACCGGACCGTGCACCGAGCGTATCGTGGCGGCCGGCATCAAGCGGGTGGTCGCAGCCGTCGGCGATCCCAACCCTCTCGTGGCCGGTCGCGGATTCGATTTTCTGCGAGCGCACGGCGTCGAGGTCGAGAACGGGTTGATGGCCGCCGAGGCGGCAGCGCTGAACGCAGAGTTCTTCACCTACATTCGCCATCGTCGTCCGTTCGTGATTGCGAAGGCCGGCGTGAGCCTCGACGGTGCCGTGGCCGCGGCGCGTGGGATGCGGACAGCGATCACCGGGCCCGAGAGCCGCCGCAGGGCGCAGCGGCTCCGCGCCGAAGTCGATGCCATTGCCGTCGGCTCGGAGACGGTGCTCGTGGACGATCCGCTGCTGACGGTTCGCGACGTCTTCCGGGAGCGGCCGCTCGTGCGCGTCGTGTTCGATCGACGCCTCCGGACCTCGCCAACGGCGCGCCTGTTCACGACGCGCAGCCAGGGTCCTGTCTGGATTGTGACGACCTCAGAGGCTCGCGCGGCGGCCCCCGACGCGTGCGACGCGCTCGTGGCTGCCGGTGCGGAACTTGTCGAAACCGACGACGGCTCAATGGGTTCCGCCATGCGACTCCTCGGCGGGCGCGGCGTGATGTCATTGCTTCTCGAGGGGGGGCCAGCCGTGCAGCAAGCCGCGTGGGATGCGGGTATGATCGATAGGGTGATGCTGTTCGTGAGTCCGACGGTCGTCGGACCGGCCGGCGTCCCACTACTACCGACGTCATCACACTTTGCGAGCTTTACGCTCGATCGCCGCCGCGCCGAGCCGTGCGGCGACGACGTCCTGATTGCAGGCGATGTTCACCGGGCTGATTGAAGTACTCGGTCGTGTGCGCAGCCTGGACCCGATGCCGGGCGGTCTGCGCCTCACGGTGGCCACGTCACTCGCCGCCGACGTGTCGGCCGGTGACAGCGTGGCGGTGAACGGCGTGTGCCTCACGGCGGTGGCCGGTCAGCCCGGCGAGCTGACTTTCGAGCTCGGGCCCGAAACGGCGCGCGTCACAGCGCTCGGGCGTCTCGCGGCCGGACGGCCCGTGAATCTCGAGCGCGCGATGCGGGCGGACGCTCGTGTGGGCGGACACTTCGTGCAGGGGCACGTGGACACGACGGGGACGCTGCTCGCGATCCGTCCCGAAGCCGAGTTCACGTGGATGACGTTCTCGTATCCAGCCCGCGACGCGGCGCATCTCATTCTCAAGGGGGCGATCGCCGTCGACGGGATCAGCCTGACGATCGCGACCCTCGGCGACGATCGCTTCGACGTCCAGATCATCCCGTTTACCTGGGAGCACACGAACCTGGCCGGACTTGCTGTGGGCGACAGCGTGAACCTCGAATACGACGTGCTCGGCAAGTACGCCGTGCGCGCAGCGCTCCTGGCGGCCCGCCAGACGAGCTCCTCACTGCCATGACCAGAGCGACTCGCCGATCGAAACCGTCCTCGTCTGTCCGCCGCAGGAACGCACCGGCACTTCGCATCGCGAAGGGAGCACGCGGCAAGAGCCCGTTCGCCTCGATCGAAGAGGCCATCACGGTCATTCGCGCCGGCGGCCAGGTCATCGTCGTAGACGACGAGGATCGCGAGAACGAAGGGGACCTGACGATCGCCGCGGAACGCGTGACGCCTGAGCTCGTGAACTTCATGGTGACTCACGGGCGGGGACTGGTCTGTCTCGCGCTCACGCCGGAGCGGCTCGACCAGCTCGAGATCCCGCTCATGGTGAGCAACAATTCCTCGGCACGCGAGACCGCCATGTGCGTCTCGATCGAGGCGAAGGAGAAGACGAGCACCGGGATCTCGGCGGCGGATCGCGCCGCCACGATCCAGACCGTCCTCAATGCCGGCACGCGACCGAGTGACCTGGCCCGTCCTGGACACGTCTTTCCCCTTCGCGCGCGCGAAGGCGGCGTGCTGGTTCGAGCGGGGCACACGGAGGCCGCCGTGGACCTCGCGCGCCTGGCCGGGTGCGCGCCTGCCGGTGTCATCTGCGAGATCATGAACCGTGACGGGTCGATGGCCCGCGTGCCCGATCTCATCAAGTTCGCAAAGCGGCACGGCCTCCTCGTCATCACCATCGCAGATTTGATCCGATACCGGATGGCGAACGAGCGGCTCGTGAAGCGGGTCGCGACCGCGACGCTCCCGACCGAGTTCGGCGAGTTCAGACTGTTCGCGTACGACAGCCTGCTCGACGGTCAGACCCACCTCGCGCTGGTGTGCGGAGAGGTGGGCGACGGTCTCGACATCATGGTGCGCGTCCACTCGAAGTGTTTGACCGGCGATGTATTCCATTCGGCGCGCTGCGACTGTGGTCCGCAGCTCCACACGGCGATGAAGCGGATTGCCGACGAAGGCCGCGGCGTCCTCCTGTATCTGAATCAGGAAGGGCGGGGGATCGGTCTGGCGAACAAGATTCGCGCGTACGAGTTGCAGGATCAGGGCTTCGATACCGTCGAAGCGAACGAACGCCTGGGCTTCAAACCCGACCAGCGCGACTACGGCATCGGCGCGCAGATCCTCCGCGACCTTGGCGTCAGCACCATGCGGCTGCTGACCAACAATCCCCGTAAGTTCGTGGGCCTGCAGGGCTATGGACTGGCGGTCTCGGAATCCGTCCCGCTCGAGATTGCGGCCTCCGAGTTCACGAAGCGGTATCTGAAGACGAAGAAAGAGAAGCTCGGACACAAACTCACCGGCGTCTAGGAGTTCGAGAGTTCGTCGTTCGTAGTTCATAGTTGATGGGCTCTATGGCCCTTTGCCCTACCCCTTTTGCCCTGAGACGTTGTCTTCCTTTGCCCGTCCGCCTGGTTGACACTCGAGCTCCGCGTTCGCTACGATAAGGGTTTGCGCGTCAGCGACTTGGGCCTTCTTTGCGGCCCCGCCGCAGGACGCAGGTAGCCAGTGCGGCGTCGGCCGGCGGGCGACGGGTTCACATGTTCGACGCGCTCAGCACACGCCTCCAAGACGTTTTCCGTACCATCCGGGGTGAAGGGCGGCTCACCGAGGAGAACGTCGAAGCCGCGTTGCGCGAGATTCGCCTGGCGCTGCTCGAGGCGGACGTCAATTTCAAGGTCGTCAAGGCGTTCATCGATCGCGTTCGCGATCGGGCGATGGACCAGGAGGTTCTTCGCAGCCTGACGCCTGCCCAGCAGGTCGTGCGCATCGTGCGCGACGAGATGCTGGCGCTGTTCGGTGACGCCAAGGGCGGGTTGCAGCCGGCGAGCGCCTCGCCACGCGTGGTGATGCTGCTCGGGCTCCAGGGCTCCGGCAAGACGACGACGGCCGGCAAGCTGGGACGCTGGCTCGCGAAGCAGGGACGGCATCCACTGCTCGTGTCGACCGACGTACGCAGGCCTGCGGCCATCCAGCAGCTGACCGTACTCGGGAACGCCGCGCAGCTGCGCGTCTACGATCCTCCCGGCGAGCTGGATCCGGTGGCTCGCGCGCGAGGGGCGCTCAGCGAGGCTCGCACGCTCGGGTTCGACACGCTCATCGTCGACACGGCCGGACGGCTGCACATCGACGATGCGCTGATGACAGAGCTCGAGGCGATCGGTGGCGTGGTCAGCCCGACGGATCGGCTGTACGTAGCCGATGCGATGACGGGGCAGGACGCGATCAAGTCGGCCGGCGAGTTCAACCGCCGGGTCGGCGTGACCGGCGTGGTGCTGACAAAACTCGATGGCGACGCGCGCGGCGGGGCGGCGCTCTCTGTGGTGTCGGTTGTCGGCGTGCCGATCGCGTTTGTCGGCAGCGGTGAGCGCCCGGAAGACTTCGAGGTCTTCCATCCCGATCGCGTGGTCT
>JBKPMA010000528.1:0-5436 GCA_046731935.1 Acidobacteriota bacterium | reverse complement strand
ACGGATGACCGTACGGTGATGAGCGTGCCCCTGCCGAAGCCGGTCGCGCCTGGCGAATCCGTCACCGTCGAGATCGCGTGGACCTCGCATGTGCCGCGGACGTTCGCGCGCACCGGGGTCGTCGGCAACTTCTTCTTCCTCGCCCAGTGGTTCCCGAAAATTGGCGTGCTGGAAGACTCTGGCTGGAACGCACATCAGTTCCATGCCGGTACGGAATTCTTCTCTGACTACGGCCTCTACGACGTCCGGATCACCGTCCCGAAAGGGTGGGTCGTCGGCGCGACGGGCCTCGAACAGCAGCGGCTCGATACTCCGACCGGCAAGACCACGCATCGCTTCGTGCAGGATGACGTACACGATTTCGCATGGACGACGAGCCCGGACCTCGTCGAGCGCACCGCACGATTCGAACAGGCAGGACTCCCGCCGGTGGACATGCGGCTGCTGCTCCAGCCGGAACACGTCGGTCAGGCGGAGCGCCATTTCGAGGCGGCCAGCGCGTGCCTGGGCTCGTATGGAACCTGGTACGGCCCGTACCCATACGGGCACGTGACGATCGTCGATCCGGCCTGGCAGAGCGGCGCCGGAGGCATGGAGTATCCGACGCTGTTCACCGCCGGAACACGCTGGCTGGTGCGCGCCGGCGTCAACGAACCAGAAGATGTGACCGTGCACGAATGCGGCCACCAGTTCTGGTACGGCCTCGTGGGCAACAACGAGTTCGAACACGCGTGGCTCGACGAAGGGCTCAATACGTTTTCGACCGGCCGGGTCATTGCTGAACGCTTTCCACCGAATTACGACTCGGACCGCTTCTTCGGTGGCTTCATTCCGTGGGTGTACAGCGACATCGCGCAAGGCCGGATCGACGATGGCGATCGGCTGGCGAGCTATCGCTCGTCTGCAGAGACCGACGTCCCGTCGACGCCGTCCTACCGCTACTACCCGTCGTCGGGCGGCAACATCACGTACGCGAAGACGGCACTGTGGCTGCACACGCTGGAGAATCTAATCGGTTGGCCGCGCCTTCAGCGCGGCATGTCACTCTTCTTCGCGCGTCACGTGTTCACACACCCCACGCCACAGGATTTCTTCAGCGCTGTCTCGGAGGGGGCCGGTACGGACCTCACCTGGTACTTCAACCAGGTGTATCGAAGCGCCGAAGCACTCGACTACGGAATCCAGCGGTTCGACAGCTCTCCCGCCGCCACGTCGGGCTACAAGGACGTCGATGGGCGCCGCCTCTACGTCGATGCCGACGATCGGCCGGTCCGATACGTGACCGAGCTGGTGGTCCGGCGCTACAAAGGGACAGTGCTGCCAGTCGATATCGTAGTCACCTTCGCAGATGGACACGAGCAAACCGAGCACTGGGACGGTGCCGAGCGGTGGCGCCTCTTCCGGTGGGAAGGATCCTCGCGCGCTACCACCGCGGCGATCGATCCGAAGCGGAAGCTGACGCTGGACGTCAACTACACCAACAACACGTGGCACCTGGATCCCGACGGTCCGCGCGCGGCACGCAAGTGGTCGTGGCGCTGGTTGATCTGGCTGCAGGACGACTTGCTCACCTGGGTCTCGCTGGTCTGAAGTAGGCGTCGCGCATGCCTGATCAATCCAAGACGCACGGTGCGCTCGACCTGGTTGGCGATGGCTGGCGGCGTGTGTCCGCGTCCCCCGTGCTGATCGTCGCCGTCTGGCTGCTCACGCTGGCCGTCACCTGGCCGTCGGCGTGGGCACTCGAACGCACCATCGCGGACGACCTGGGATCGAGCGCGTCGGGCACGACGGCGCTTCATGGCGTCGACGCCTCGTGGTGGCTGGAGTTCAGACAGCGCCATCCTGAAGACGGAGAGTCCTTCCGTCCGTCCGTGATCGGTTTCGCTGCCGTGTTGCGGAACCTCAGTGGATTCATGGACAACGATGGTCCGAGCGGCACACGCGTAACGCTCGCCGTCGTCTATGGGGCCGCGTGGCTGTTTCTCTGGGGCGGCATTCTCGACCGCTACGCCAGGCGCCGCCGCGTCGGCGCTCACGCGTTCTTCGGTACGTGCGGCGTGTTCTTCTTTCGATTTCTCCGGCTGGCGGTCATCGCCGCGATCATCTACTGGTTCCTCTTCGGTATCGTGCACGGAGTGTTGTTCGATCGCCTGTATCCCTGGCTGACGCGCGATCTCGATACGGAACGCACGGCGTTCCTGATTCGCGTGATGCTCTACGTGATCTTCGCAGCACCTCTGGCGGCACTCGTCCTGCTCTTCGACCTCGCGAAAGCACGGGCGGTGGTCGAGGATCGCCGCAGCATGCTGGGCGCAATCATCGCGGCCGCGCGGCTGCTGCGCCGGCATCCGATTGCGTGCGCGGTTCCCTTCCTGCTCAACCTGGTGCTGTTTCTGGCGGTGCTGCTGGCGTATGCGTTTCTTGCGCCCGGTGCGGGCAGGGGCGACACGCTGTCGTTCGGCTACATGGTGCTCGCAGGGCAGGTGTACATCGCCGCGCGTCTTGCCGTGCGGCTCGCCTTCGGCGCTACGGCCGTCGCCATCGTCCAGGATCGTCTGGCACACGCCGGATACACGAGCACGCCACTCCCGGTGTGGCCCGATTCTCCAGCTGTCGAAGCCGTGAGCAGCTAGAGGCGGACTACTTGTCCGGTCCGCCCACCGAGGATTGACTATCCAGATAGATCGCGGTCAGCTGCCCATCCTTGATCTCGAGCGCGGACGGGCGTCCACCAAACGGGCGAAAGAACGCCGACATGCCCGTGTCGATCAGAATCACGCGCCCGCCGAAGCGCGGCGTGATTCGTCCCGATTTGACGGGACTGTGTCCGGTCACGAACCGCTCGATCTTGTATCGCGAGAGCAGTTGCGCGATCCGCGCACCCCCCTCCTGATCCGTCCACGTGGCGAAGCCGCGGAACCACAGCGGCCCGCCAGGATTCACGAGCGTCGATTCGTCGATGGCACGAATCGCGTCCAGCTGTGACGGTACTGGTTCGCTCCCGCCTCCGCGGCGAACCGCGGCCAAACGGACCAATTCGATCTGTCCGGCCGCGAGGGTCTCGCGGAACGTAAAGGACGCGGCCGCGAGATTGTGGCTGACCAGATAGCTGCGCGCTTCGTCCCATCGCTTCAGATCGTCCCGCACGCGCGAATTGACGTCGTCGAGCTTCGAGGGCGGCTTGGTCGAATCGATGCCCGCGTGCTGGAAGGCGGACGTGCCCACGCGCGCGATGGTGTCGTGGCCGCGAATCCAGCGGCCGTACATGCCGGACGCGCCAAATGCGTCCAGGTATTCGAGCATTCCCGGGGGATGCGCGGCCATCCACGCCTCTTCGGTCGTCTCGGCGAACACGTCTGGCACGGTTACCGAGCGATCGGCGGCGGCCAGTTCCTTCCGGCGGCGCTCCGCGAGCGCACGATGGATCGACCACGCTGTCTGGCGTCTGGACTGCGATTCGGCATCGACGAACGCGGCGTAGGTCGCGGGCACCACGTCGCGGAGCTCCCCCATCGCATTCATGGCCTCGTGGTTGCCGATGAGGAAGATGGCACGTCCCCCGGTGCGCGGCGCAGCCGATTCGACCGACATTGCCAGAGTCATGACCTGCTTGGCGGCCGGCTGACGATCAAGGAGATCTCCCAGCTGCACGAGAACGGTGGATCCGCCGGCCCAGAGGCCGGACTCGTTGAGGAGACCTGCCCGCTGCAGGATGGCGGTAAACGACGCCACGTCCCCGTGCACGTCGGCAATCGCTACGATCCGAGGCTGGGCCTGCTCATTGGGGTTCGGCAGACTCCCCGCGGCAGCGCCGAGCGCGACAGACAACGCGAGGGCCAGGAGGCAGCCGAGGGCGGCGGGCATGCGGCGGGTCGTGAACATGTGAGTTGAAGGGCACTGTAACGGCGTTGGCCAGTGCCGAACAAGCCCATCCCTCATCCCAGGACTGGCACAAGATCCTGAGATCTGCTGACCAGTCCCGGCTCCTGTAAGATCGGAAGATGGTCGGCAGCACTATCCAGCACTACGCCGTGCGGTCCCGCCTCGGGAAAGGCGGGATGGGCGAGGTGTATCTCGCCGAGGATACCCGTCTGGGCCGCGAAGTGGCGCTCAAGATGCTGCCGGCCGGCGCGCAGGCCGATCCAGAGCGCAGGGCGCGACTGCTGACCGAAGCGCGTGCCGCGTCGGCGTTGCGCTCGTCCAACATCGCTGCGATCTACGACATCGGTGAAGAGGATGGCCTCTCATTCCTTGTGATGGAGTACGTCGAGGGCGAGCCGCTCTCCGACCGCCTGACGCGAGGGCCGTTGGCCATGCGCGACGCGCTCGACGTGGCCGTTCAGGTCGCCGACGCGCTCGACGAAGCGCACGGCCGCGGCATCGTGCATCGCGACATCAAGAGCGCCAACATCATGTTGACGCGGCGCGGGCTGGTAAAGGTCCTGGACTTTGGCCTGGCAAAGTTCATCCAGGCCACCGACGGCCGAGCGTCCATCGACTCCGCGCTCACGATGGAGCACACGATGGCCGGGATGGTTCTCGGCACGATCTCGTACATGTCGCCCGAGCAGGCGCTGGGCAAGAGCGTCGACGGACGCTCCGATCTGTTCTCCCTCGGTGTGGTCTTGTACGAAAGCGTCGCAGCGCACCTGCCGTTTGCCGGCACCAGCTTTGCCGCCGTCGTGAACGCGATCCTCAACCAGCCTCCGGCGCCGTTGTCACAGTACGTAGAGGGGGCCTCGCAGGATCTCGAGGCAATCGTGCTGCGCGCCCTCGAAAAGAAGCCGGAGCTTCGGTATCAGACGGCGCGGGAGTTTCAGACGGATCTCACGTCGCTGCGAGACGCACTGGACGGTCACCAGCGTCTGCTGTCGTCTGGGATCCGGGCGCGCGAGCTGAGCGGTGCGCAGCCTGCCGCCGACACCTCGAACACCGTGGCCGTGATGACGTTCACGAACATCACGCGCGAGCCCGCCGACGAATGGATTGGCTCCGGCATCGCGGAGACGGTTGGCGCAGACCTGCGGAACGTTCCTGGCGTCTCGGTCATCGGCCGCGAACGGATCTTCGATGCACTCCGCAACATGCAAAGCGGCGACATCGCCGCGATGGACGAACGGTTCGCGATCGAAGTGGGCCGGGGATTGGGCGCGCGGTGGATGGTCTCTGGCGGCTACCAGCGCGCCGGCGCACAGCTCCGCATTACGGCGCACATCGTGGAGGTGGCGACCGGTGTGACGCTCCGGACGGTCAAGATTGACGGTGCGATCGCCGACATTTTCTCGCTGCAGGACCGGATCGTCTTCGAGCTCACTCAAGGCCTCGCTCTTCATCTGGCGGGATCCGAAATCGCCGAGATTCAGCGGGACGAGACGCGGTCCATCGAGGCGTACGAGCTGTACTCGCGCGGCACGATGACGATGCGGCTGGCGTCGC
>JBKPMA010000527.1:0-5803 GCA_046731935.1 Acidobacteriota bacterium | reverse complement strand
CCCACACACCCCCCCCCCCCCCCCGCCAACACCCCCTCGACTCCTTCGTCGGCAGCGTCAGATGTGTATAAGAGACAGGATCAGAATGGTCGCGACGCCCAGCTGGCCGAGATACGCCAGCAGCTCGTGCAGCTGGATCGTCAGATACCGCTCCTCTGGCATGGAGTTCAGATAGCCGTTGAGACTGTCGATGACGATCAGCTTCGCGCCGTTCGCCACGGCTTTCCGGATGCCGTGCGTGAACTCTCCGGGCGTCAGTTCGGCAGGATCGACCTGCTGAATCGTCACGAGCCCGGATTCGACGGCCTCCGGCAATCGAATGTGCAGAGACTTGCAGCGCGCCAGCAGCGTCTGAGGACTCTCGTCGAACATGAAGAACGAGCCACGCTCCCCCTGCAGCGCAAGGTTCGCGAGGAACTGTGCCGCGAGCGTGGTCTTGCCCGTGCCGGGCGCGCCGACGATCAATGTGCTCGTGCCCGCCTCCAGGCCGCCGCCGAGGAGGCTATCGAGCTGTGCGATGGCACTCTCGAGCAGCGGCCGTTCGGTGGATTGGCGATGTTCCGACGCGACCAGCCGGGGAAAGACTTCGAGGCCTCCCCGGCGCACTACGTAGTCGTGCAAGCCGCCGCGGTACGCCACGCCGCGATATTTGGTGACGCGCAGACGACGGCGTTCGCCGCCGTATTCCGGGGCGAGCTGCTCGAGGCGGATGACACCGTGCACAATGCTCTGCATCTGCAGATCGTGATCGGCGGCGGTCATGTCGTCGAGCAGGACGACGGTGCAGCGGCGCGTCGCGAACGACTGTTTCAACGCGAGAATTTGCCGCCGGTAGCGCAGCGGCGCGCCCGCCAACAGCCGCAGCTCGGAGAGGGAGTCGAAGACGACCCGCGAGGGCTTCAGGCGATCGACGTCCTCGAGCACACGCTTCGTCGTCGCTGCGAGCTCCACCTCCGCCGGATGGAACATCGTGTTCTGGTGCTCGGGTTCGAGCTCCGCTTCCGAGGGAATCAGCTCGAGTACTGTGACGCCCTCTAACGACCATCCGTGTGACGCCGCGACCGCACGAAGCTCATCGGCCGTCTCCGACAACGTGACGTAGAGCACGCCCTCGCCGGCGGCCGCACCCGCCATCAGGAACTGCAGCGCCAAAGTCGTCTTGCCCGAACCAGGCACGCCCTCGATGAGGAAGAGACGACTCCGCGTGAGTCCCCCAGACAGGATGTCGTCGAGCCCTATGACACCCGTGCTGGCTGTCTGCGATCGATCCACCTGACTTGCAGGCGGCACCACCGTTCCTTCTTCTCGCATGATCTCGTTCCAAACAATCTATTACTCAGCGGACGTCTCGTTCGGAGCGGCCCATGTTCTAGCAAAGGCCGAGCCGCTGCAACCCCACACGGGTCCCGCAGCATCAGGAGCGTTGGTGGAGCACCGCGACGAGGTAATCGAGATCCACCGGCTTGACGAGATGCTCCTCGAAGCCGGCTTCCGCTGAACGGGCTTTGTCGGCGTCCTGTCCGTAGCCGCTCAGGGCGATCAGGCGCATCGCATCGCCGTCCTCGCGCGCGCGGATCTGCACGGCGAGCTCGTAGCCATCCATCGTGGGGAGCCCGATGTCGAGCAGCGCCACGGCCGGGCGGAAGGCTCCTACGCGGCTCAAGGCGGCTTCGGCATCGTGCGCGACATCGACGATGAATCCCGTGGTCTCGAGCGCCAGCCGCAGGGCGGTCGCCGCATCGTGATTGTCGTCGACAACGAGCACTCGCAGCGCGCCTTCCGGCGCCGGCGACTCGACCCAGGACGCGATCGTGCGCGGTGTGGATGAGTGGCCGAGATCGATGTGTGGAAGCTTCAGGATGAACTCGCTGCCGTGACCGGGGCCGTCGCTTTCGGCGCACACGGTTCCGTTGTGCAGCTGCGTCAGGTTGCGCACGATCGCGAGTCCGAGCCCAAGTCCTCCGCGCGATCGGTCCAGCGACTGCGGCTGCTGAATGAACGGCTCGAAGATGCGCGAGAGCATCTCGCGTGCGATCCCCATGCCCTCGTCTCGCACGCGGATTTCCACGTGATCGCCCTCGTTGGCCGCCCTGACCCAGATGCGCGACCCCTGATCGGAGTATTTGGCGGCGTTGGTCAGGATATTCGCGACCACCTGCGCGAGGCGGTCGATGTCCGCGTTGACCCCGAGCCCGTGCCGAGGCACATCGATGCGCACGTCGTGACTGCGCTGGTCCAGAAGCGGCGCCGCGATCTCCATCGCGCGATCGATGATCTCGGACGTCTCGAGCGGCTGCGTATCGAGCTCGATCTTCCCTCGCGTGATGCGCGAGACGTCCAAGAGATCGTCTACGAGGCGTGTCAGGTGCCCGACCTGGCGCTCGATGACCCCGTGCTCAGGACTGAGAGCTCCGCGAAGCCGCATCAGCTGCAAGGTCGTCACGATCGGGGCGAGCGGATTTCTCAGCTCGTGGCCGAGCATGGCGAGGAACTCGTCTTTGGCGCGGCTGGCGTCCTCCGCCTCGTGCCGTGCCAGCGCCAGCGCAATGGTCTGTTCCTCGAGCCGTGACAGGAGCGTACGCAGCCGGTCGCGTTCGGCAGCGACCTGACGACGTGCATGCGTGAGAGCGATCTGGCTGCGCACGCGCGCGACGAGCTCGCGTGCGGAGAACGGCTTCGTCAGATAATCGTCGGCGCCCGACTCGATGCCCTGGATTCTGGCGTCCTCGCCCGACCGGGCCGACAGCAGAATCACCGGAATGTGACGAAGGGCTGCACGGGTCTTCATCTCACGCAGCAGCGCGAATCCGTCGAGCTCGGGCATCATGACGTCCGCGATCACGAGGTCTGCCGGCTGGCGTCCGAGTGCCGCCAGCGCCTCGCGCCCGTTGGTGACCGCGTGTACCTGAAACGACGCGCTCAACAGGCGAGCGACGTACCGGCGCATATCGGCGTTGTCGTCGGCAACGAGCACACGCACGCCTTTCGTGTCGAGACCAGGGTCTGCCGGCGCCACATCGTCCTCACCAGGGAGCCAGTGGAGCGCTTCCTCGACGAAGGCAGTACGCGCGAACGCCGTACCCGGCATGGAGGGCTCTGGAAACACACGATCGGCGGGCAGGTGGGCCGTCCCTCGCTTCAGGGTCACCGTGAACGTCGTGCCCTGGCTCGGCGCGCTGTCGGCCGTGATCGATCCGCCATGCAGCCGCACCAGCTCCTGCACGAGCGCCAGACCGATTCCCGAGCCCTCGTGAGTCCGGGCGCGCATGCCCTCCACGCGGTGGAATCGTTCGAACAGTCGTGGGAGCTGCGCAGGCGGCACCCCGACCCCCGAGTCATGCACCGACAGCTCGACGCAATCGGGGTGCTGACGCAGCCGGACCGTCACGCCGCCCTCGAACGTGAACTTCAACGCGTTCGAGAGCAGATTGAGCAGCACCTTCTCGAACAGATCGCGGTCCACGAACACGGGCTCGGTGAGCGTGTCGCATTCGATGCTCAGTGTGAGCTCTGCTCGCTCGAACGCCGATCGGAACACGCTGACGATCTCGGTGGTGAATTGATCCAGCGCGGTCGGGACGAAGTTCGCTTCCACGCGCCCGGCCTCGATGCGGGCGAAGTCGAGCAGCGCGTTCACCAGCTTCAACAGCCGGACCGCATTCCGGTAGCTGGTGTCGAGCTCTGGTCCGGAGAGCGCGCGCGCGGGGCTGTTGAGCGCTTCCTCCAGCGGACCGAGCAGCAGCGTGAGCGGTGTGCGGAATTCGTGACTGACGTTCGAAAAGAAGATCGTCTTCGCGCGGTCGATCTCCGCGAGGGCGGCCGCCCGCTGCCGTTCCGCCTCGTACGCGCGGGCGTTGGCAATCCCGGCAGCGATCTGTCCGACGAGCAGATCGATGAACGTGCGGTACGCCGCGTCGACGCGGCGGAATGGATTGAGTCCGGCGATGAAAAACCCAGTGGGCTGCACCTGACCCTGCTGCGCGATGGGCACGACGATCGCCTGCGCCGGCGGACGATCCCACGGTCCGTGTGGCACCGACCCGAATCGGGCGTCGAGATTGAGAATGGCGCCGCCAGACTCGACGGCTGCCGCCGTGGGCCAGATGGCACCGGAATCCGCGTAGTCGAAGCTCGCACCCGAAGCCCCCGCCGGTTCGATCAGCACCGCCCCTGCCGCGCGCGTGACGCGCGTGGACCCACGCTCGGTCAGGTAGATCGATGAGAACGGCAGGTCCCGGCCGTGCTGGGCGAGCGTCCCCTCGATCGCCGACAGCAGTTCCTGCTCGGTGTTGGTACGAGCGATGGCGGCAGCGACGTCGCGCAACAACGCCAGCCGGCGTTCACCGATGACGCGCTCGGTCTCTTCGGTGACGACGCAGAGATGGCCCTGCGTCAGGCCCTCGTCGTCAGTGAGCGGGCTGTAGGAGAAGGTGTGGTACGTCTCTTCCGGATAGCCGCTTCTCTCGAGGAACAGCAACAGCGCTTCGTCCCAGGTGGCCTGGCCCGTGTGCAGCACACTTTCGATGCGTGGGCCGATCTGCGGCCAGATTTCTGCCCAGACTTCCTGAGACGGACGGCCGAGCGCCCATGGGTGTTTGCTGCCAAGGGTCATCCGCCCGTATGCGTCGTTGTAAAGAAAGGTCAGACCGGGGCCCCAACCCATCCACATGGCATAGCGCGAGGTGAGCATCACCCGGACGACCGTCCGGAGGCTGAGAGGCCAGGTGGCCGGCGAGCCGAGCGGGGTATGAGCCCAGTCGAACGCCCGCATGAGCGTGGCCATCTCCCCCGTCCCGGGGAACGTAGGCTCGAGCGTGGGGGGCTGGGGAACACTCATGCGGCGTTTGGACTCCTCCGACGTGTCGGTAACCCGAGCATATGCAAATCGCGGGACCAACTCGGCCAGGCCACCCGGCACACAAATGCTGAGCTGGATCTAGTTGGGTAATCGTGCCAAATCGCTGATCGCCTGCCCAAGCAGACCGTCGAAGTTCTCCTGTGTTGTCCGTAACTTTGCGGATGCCGCGGCCGAGATCAGCGACGGCTCACGGGCGGCGGCCACGGCCCCGCTGAGGCGTGCCACGGTCACGCGCCGCGCCCGCACGACGACCCCCGCCCCGAGCGCCGCCACGCGCCGAGCGTTATCGAACTGGTCGTTTGCAAAAGGTACCAAGACCTGTGGCCGTCCGGCCGCACAGGCCTGTGCGGTCGTTCCGACGCCCGCCGGGTGCACGATGACCGACGCGTGGGGAAACACCTTCGAGTACGGCTCGTATCCCGTGACCAGCACCCGAAGATCCGCGCGAGCGTCTTCCGGAATCTGGCGGCTCTCGCCCGCGACGAACACCGCGCGAATGCCGAGCGTGCGCACGGCCTCGTACGCGATGGAGAAGAAGTCGGTCACGGCGCGTACGACCGTGCTGCCGAGCGTGAAGACGACAGGATCGTCTCCAGCGGCGAGAAATCCTTCCATCTCTGTCGACAACCCCGACCCGTCATCCGCGTCGAACAGCGGAAATCCAATCTGCCGTGTACGGGGCGGCCAATCCGGCTGCGGTGCACCGAAGGCGCTCGGAAAGAGCGCGAGCGTGCCATGGGGCGAGAAGCCGCGGACGAGGGGATTCGATCCGCCGGCGGGCAGGCCGCGCGATCGCCGCAGGTCGCGAAGCGGTTTGAACCAGCCGCGTGTGGACATCGCCACGAGCCCGTACAGTCCGCGCACCATGGCAGGACTCAGCCGGCCCAGTTGCGGGAGCAGCGGCAAGCCCCCCAGCGCCGGTGGGTCGGTGGCCGACAGCAGCAT
>JBKPMA010000526.1:0-5163 GCA_046731935.1 Acidobacteriota bacterium | reverse complement strand
GTGTGTGGCACTCTGGGGGCTGACGGTCGCGGCGATCGTCTACAGACCTAAACCACAATTCGGAATTCGGGATGCGGATTGCGGAGTCACATCCACAGTCAGCTTCAGTCACTCCGCATTCCGCACTCCGCCCTCCGAATAGCTGATTGCCATGTCCGATTCCTCTGTCCGTGCTGACTCGGTCGACGTCGAACAGATCATGCGCCAGATCAGGTCGCGGATCCGCGACAAGCGCGGTGTCGACTACACCGAGGACCAGATCCGCGAGCTCGCGAACGCGAAACTCGAGCGGTTCCTCGACCCGAACGGCGTGCGATCCGGCCTGTTCGAAGAATTCCGGCGCCAGCCGCCGCCCGCGACGTACGCGTTCGAAGACACGACGCTCTTCGATTCCGACAAGCCGCTGATCCGGTTCTTCAGAAAGCTGCTGCGGCCGTTGCTGAAGTTGATGTTCAATCCGAACGTCCTCAGTTCGACGCTGCACAACCAGGCCGAATTCAACGACTACGTCAAGGGCCTGCATCCGCTCTATTTCGAGTTGATGCACAACCTGGTTCTCGAAACGACGCGGCTCGCAATCGAGGTGAAAAACCTCAAGATGCGCGTGGAATCGGTACAGAGCCGGCTCGAGTTCAACGAGCGGCGATCGCGCGCGCTCGAAGGCGTCGTGCAATACAAACCGGAGGCGCTGCAGCGCCAGCCGCCCGCAGCGCGCGACAATGACCCGCGCACCGAGCCGCAGGGCGGCACCGATCCGGTCACCGGCGGCGAAAGCCTCCGCACCAGACGCCGGCGGCGGCGGCGCGGACGACGCGGCCAGCCTGGTCAGGCGCCCGGTGCCGCGCCGGACGCTTCAGCCTCCACGGCCGCAGGTGACGAAGGCCCCGACGACGACGGTCCGGACAACGGCGAAGCGGCCGCCGACTGGCAGCCTGGCCCGGCGGTCGAGGCGGGCCCGGCCCGTGACACCGCCAGTGGGTCGCCCGCACCGGACCGCGGCGACGACTCCGGCGGCGGATCGGCGCCACCCGATTCGCAGTGAAAGTCGCGATCGTCGTCCAGCGTTACGGCGCCGAGATGAACGGCGGTGCGGAGCTGCATGCCCGCTACATTGCCGAGCGGCTGGCGCGGCACCACGACATCCGCGTCTTCACGACCTGCGCCCGTGACTACGTCACGTGGGCCAACGAGCTCCCCGCTGGTCCAGACGACGTCAACGGCGTCGCCGTCGAGCGATTCCCGGTCGTCCACGAGCGCGACACGAGAACATTCGGCCGCCTGTCGGACCGCGTGTTCGAACACGTCCACTCGATGGCCGATGAGTTGAAGTGGCTCGACGCTGAAGGCCCCACGAGTCCCTCTCTACGTCGCCACCTCGAATCAGTACGCGATCGGTTCGACGTCTTCATCTTCTTCAGCTACCGCTATTGGCACGCGTATCACGGCATGCGCGCGACCGATCGCAAGGCCATGCTGGTGCCGACGGCCGAACGCGATCCGGCGATCGGGTTGAGTCTGTTTCCACCGGTGTTTCGCGCCGCCCGGGCGATCATGTTCAATTCGTTCGAAGAGCGCGCCATGATCCGCCACGCCGCGGGCACTGATGAACTCCGCGGGACGGTCGTCGGCGTCGGCTCGGACGTGCCAGAGACGACCGATGCGGACCGGTTCCGGCAGGAGTTCGGCATCAACGGACCGTTTGCGATCTACGTGGGACGCATCGACGAGAACAAGGGCTGCCCCGAGCTTTTTCAGAACTTCCAGGCGTACGCTGCACGCATGCGGGGTCAGCTGCAGCTCGTGCTGATCGGCAAGACGTTGCTGCCAATCCCGAAGCATCCTCGTATCCACCATCTCGGCTTCCTGACAGACCGCCAGAAGTTCGACGCGATGGCCGCCGCTGCCGTCTTGATCATGCCGTCGTACTTCGAGAGTCTCTCGATGGTGGCGCTCGAAGCGTGGGCGCTGGGGAAACCGGTGCTCGCCAACGGCCGGTGCGATGTCCTCAAGGGCCAGGCGATCCGAAGCAACGCGGGGCTGTATTACGAATCGTACGGGGAGTTCGCCGAAGCGCTGGACGCCATCGTGTCGACTCCATCGCTGGCGCAGACGCTCGGCCGGAATGGTGCGGCGTATTTCACGCGCCACTACGCGTGGCCGGTCATCGAACGCAAATACCTGGAGACACTCGATCGGATCGCACGCGAGGGACCCGCCAGCCGACCGATGGATCCGCTGCCTGGCTTCTTTGCGCGCCGCCGCTCCGAACTGCCCGCCGCCAGGAATGTGCTCAGCCGCATTCCGTCTGGGCCCAGCCTGTCATGACGAGGCCAGCGATCCACCAGGTGCTCGCGACACTTGGATACGGCGACGCGATCGGTCACGAGGTACTTGGGATCCAGCGCGTCCTCAGGTCGGCTGGCTACGAGTCGGACATCTTCGTCGAGACCGCGGATCCGCGGCTCGAGGATCAGACCTCGGACTATCACGGCCTGATGGCTGCCAGCCATCCGGACAACCTGCTCCTCCATCATTTTTCGATTGGATCGAAAGCGTCCCGCGTGGCGTTTGCGCTGCCGGACCGGATGGCGCTCATCTACCACAACATCACGCCGCCGGAGTATTTCGTCGGCGTTCACGAACTGCTGGTGGAGCTGTGCTATCTGGGACGCCGGGAGCTGCGGGCGTACGTGGACCGCTGCGACATTGCGGTGGGTGACTCCGAGTTCAACCGGCAGGAACTGGCAGCCATTGGATTTGCGGAGACGGGCGTGCTGCCCGTCGTTCCAGACTTCTCGCACCTGGACGTTCCGCGCGATCCGTTCATCGCCGCAGACTACGATGACGCGTGGACGAACATCGTCTTTGTCGGGCGCGTCATTCCGAACAAACGCATCGAAGATCTGATTCGCATCTTCGCTGCGTACAAGCGCGCCTACAATCACCGATCACGCCTCATTATCGTGGGATCTCAGGGTGGCTTCGAGAAGTACGTGACGATGCTGTACGGACTGGCCGCCAGGCTGGGCGTGACCGATCTGCACATGACCGGCCATGTCACGAATGCGCAGCTGGCCGCGTGCTATGACGTCGCAGATGTCTTCCTCTGCGCCAGCGAGCACGAGGGCTTCTGCGTGCCCTTGATGGAGGCGTTTCATGCGCGTGTCCCGGTGATTGCCTATGCGGCGACGGCTGTGCCTGCAACAATGGATGGCGGAGGGATTTTGTACGAGGACCGCGATCCCATGCATGTCGCGGCAATCATCGATGCGGTCGTTTCGGACGCCGCGCTCGCGGATCGAGTCCTGGCGTCGCAGGATGCTGCACTCGGACGGCTCAGGAACAAAGACTTCGCGGGAACGCTCCTCGCCACGGTCGAGCGCGCCCTCGCCGCACCGCGTCGCGGCCCGGCCAAGGTGGCGTTCGACTTCTGGGATCAGTTCACGTCGTACGAGCGGCTGAAGGAGCTGCAGCGGTACAGGCCGGGAATCTTCAAGGCGCTCCCGTCTGAGCCTTAGGCCTCGGGCAATTCGTCAATCGTCAATCTGCAATCGTCATTGCACCGATGTTGATCAACCAGTGGCTCCCGGCAGCACATCGCGGCGACGCGGTTGGTGACAGCACCCGCCGCGTGCGCGATCTGCTCCGCGCCATGGGACACGAATCCCACATCTATGCCCTCACGATCGATGACGACATGAAAGCAGAGGCGCGGCCGTTCGATCATGCCGACGCACGGCGTGGAGACATCACCATCTATCATTTCGCCGTGCCGTCGCCGATGAGTGGAGCATTTCGTGATCTGCCTCGCGGCCGCGTGCTCCAATATCACAACATCACCCCCGCCCACTTCTTCGCCAACTACGACCCGGGCATTTTCCGGGTGACGGCCCTGGGCAGACGCGAGCTGGCCTCACTGGCCACGGCAACGGACCTGGCCCTCGGCGATTCCGACTACAACCGTCAGGAGCTCGTCTCCCTCGGCTTCGCGCAAACTGGGGTGATGCCGATCGCCGTGAACGTCGAGCGACTGACGAGCGCTGCCGCTCATCCTGTGCTCGACGCCATGCTCGGAGACGGGCTCACCAATTTCCTCTTCGTCGGCCGCATGGCGCCGAACAAGCGGATCGAAGACATCATCCGGCTGGCTGAAACGTTCAAGCGTTACAGTGACGCGCTGTACCGCTTCATCTTCGTCGGGCGCACCGACGGCGTGCCCCGGTACTATGCGACCGTTCGCGCCCTCGTCGCGGAGTACAAGATGCTGCCGGAGCGTTTCTGGTTCACAGGCCCCGTGTCTGACTGGGAGCTGGCCGCGTTCTACCGGCATGCCAGCGTGTACCTCTCGATGAGCGAGCACGAAGGGTTCTGCGTGCCGCTGCTCGAGGCCATGGCCACTGGCGTGCCCGTGCTGGCGTATGCGAGTACGGCCGTGCCCGAAACGCTCGGGGGCGCTGGCGTCGTGTTCGACTCGAAAGACATGGAGTTCGCCGCTGAACTGCTGGCGCAGCTCGCGTTCGATCCCGACATGCGGCAGCGCATCATCGCGCGACAGCGCCGCCGGCTGCTCGACTTCACGGACGACCGCATAGAAGCCACACTGCGAGATGTCGTGGCACGTGCGGCCTGATTCCCCACGAGAGCTCACGTGAAACTGGCCTTCATCGTCCAACGCTACGGCACCGAGATTCTCGGCGGATCCGAGTATCACTGCCGCCTCATCGCGGAGCGCCTCGCGGAACGCCACGACGTCGAGGTGTTGACGACGTGCGCTCGCGACTACATCACCTGGCGGAACGAGTATCCGGAGGGTCCAGACCGCATCCGCGGCGTCACGGTCCGGCGCTTCGCGACCACCGAGACCCGTGACATCGCCACGTTCAATCAATACTCGGACTGGATTTTTCAGAACGCGCACACACGCGACGATGAGATGACGTGGCTGCGGCGCCAGGGGCCCTGGTGTCCCGGGTTGCAGGACTATCTCAAGCGCCACCACCAGAGCTACGACACGCTGATCTTTTTCACATACCTGTACGCGCCGACGGTGCTTGGCCTCAGCGTCGCGCCATCGAAGAGCATCCTGGTGCCGACGGCGCACGACGAACCGGCAATCCGGCTGGACATCTACAAGGAGCTCTTCAGCCTGCCAGCAGGCCTGGC
>JBKPMA010000525.1:0-7343 GCA_046731935.1 Acidobacteriota bacterium | reverse complement strand
GACGTGCGCTTCATGGTCGAAGGGTCGTGGGGCGAGCGCTCCAACACCGCCAGCGACGTGTTCGGCACCGCTTACCCGTACGATGGGCCCCCGCAATTGATGGAGGCGTACGGCGAACGGATGTTCCAGCCAGGCCGAGGGCTCGTCGGCATCCGTCTCGGACGCTATCGCACGCCGTTCGGCATCTACAGCGCAAGCGATCACGCGTACGTCGGCTTTCTGCGCGCACCACTCATCCGTTACGACAACTACTACGCACTGTCCAACAACTTCCTCGAGCAGGGCGCCGATGTGGTCGTGGGAACGCCGCGGGCGTTCGTGGAGCTCAGCGTCGGCGCACCAGCCGATGTCGGCGAGGCGCAGCGCCGGTCTGGCGTAGACACCGTCGTACGCGGTCAGACGGCTTTGGGATCCGCCATCGTCGGCGTCAGCTACATCGACACGAAGCCGTACATGCCAGCGACGTTTGCGTTTGGCCGCGCCACCTTCACCGGCGTGGACGCCCGATGGATGCGGAGCGGCGTGCAGGTCAGAGGGGAATGGCTCTGGGGACAGCCGTTCGACGATGTGCGCACGCGCGGCGGCTATGTCGATCTGATCGTCCATCGTCCGCGCATGGGTGCGGTCACCGCGGTCGTCCGCGCTGAGCGCCTCGCATACGACGCGCCGGCGCCGTTCGCGCTGTATACCAACCGCTATACCGTCGGAACCAAGATTCGACTGTTCGAACGGTTCACCGCACAAATCGAAGTGGTCCATCAGACCACCCCACTGCCCGATCAGCGGCCGACGGCGCTCGACGCCGCCATCACCTACACGTTCCGCCACCAGGTCACACACTGATGCCGGTTCGGTCCGTGCCAGGCGCCGTGCCGTGGCATCGCCGCATGGAGGCGCGAGTGGCGGCCGGTATTGCGCTGCTCGTGGCGGTGTCAGTGAGCGCGATGCTGATGGCGACCATGCGCGTCGCGGTGGATCGCTCGATGGCGCGTGCCGCCGACGAACTGGACGCTGCCCACACCACATTCTCGCGCCTGCTGGACGAACGTGCCCGCTCGGCGACGACGCTGACGCGGCTCGTCACGGAGCTTCCCGTCTTCCGCGCGCACATGACAGACACGCGCCTCCGAACCGACGCGGCGAGTGTCGACGCGATGGCCGATCGATACCGCCAGCAGCTCGGCGCGCAGTTCTGTGTCGTCACCGACGCGGCCGGGCAGTGGATCGGAAGTCCCGGATGGCCATCCGACGGTGCAGCGTCGAGTCTCGGGGCGATGATTGGCGCCGCTCGCGAGGGAGTCGCCGGACGCCACATCGTGGCGGTGCACGACCGCCTCTTCCTGCTCATCGTCGAACCCGTTCGCTTTGCTGACGAGGTTCTCGGCACGTTCTCGGTGGGCTACGCGCTGGACGATGGCGTCGCGAGGCAGCTGGCGCAGGCGACGCACTGCGACGTGAACCTCGTTGCGGGGCGCCGTCTGAGCGGTAGCAGTTTCGGATCCATCGAGCGTGCCGAGCTCGAACGATGGCTCTCACGTCCGGATGCGTCGACCGTCGGCCTCGTCTCTCCGAACGGCCTGTGGCCGCTCGGCCAATCACGCTACGTCGCGGGCATGTTCCCGTTGACGATAAACCCTGGCGACGGTCGCGCGGATCGCTTGCTCCTCTTCCAGAGCTGGAGCACGACGCAGCAGTTCCTGAATGGCCTGCGGGCGCAGTTCCTCGCCGCAGGAGCGATCATCTTCGTGGTCACGCTCGTCGGCGGGATCGTCTTCAGCCGGCGGACGAGTCAGCCGCTTCGCGACGTCGCGGCCGCTGCCCGCGACATTGCGACCGGCGACTGGGAGCGCCAGGTGCCGCTCCGAGGGACAGCGGAAGCGACCACGCTGGCAGAAGCGTTCAATGACATGAGCGCCAGCCTGCGGCGTGCCCACGAGCGGCTGCTGCACGACGCTTTTCACGATCACCTGACGCAGCTCCCGAACCGGGCGCTGTTCCTCGATCGTCTCGAGCAAGCCGTCGCGCGTCGTGGGCGTCGCTCCGAGTACCTCTTTGCCGTCCTTTTCATCGATCTCGATCGGTTCAAGACCGTGAACGACAGTATCGGTCACGCGTCCGGCGATCGATTGCTGCTCGAAGTATCGAGCCGGTTGACCACTGTGCTACGGTCGAACGATACGGTTGCGCGCTCCAACGCCGAGCCGATGATCGACGCTCACTCGAACACGCTCGCCAGGGTCGGCGGAGACGAATTCACGATCCTGCTCGAAGACATTCAGGACCCGAGCGACGCGGTGCGCGTGGCGGAACGGCTGCACCAGGCGGTGTCGGTGCCGTTCGAGGTGGACGGCCATACGATTTTCCCCAGCGCCAGCATCGGCATTGCCGTCAGCTCGTCCACCCACGGGAGCGGCGCCGACCTGATTCGCGACGCCGATATCGCGATGTACCGCGCAAAGTCGAGTGGCGGTGCGCAGTGTGCTGTCTTCGATACGACGATGCATCAATCGGCCGTGGAGCGGTTGCAACTCGAGACCGACATGCGGCAGGCGTTCGACGCGAACGAGTTCCGCTTGTACTACCAGCCCATCGTGTCGATTGCCGAGAGCCGGATTGTCGGATTCGAGGCGCTGATTCGCTGGCAGCACCCTACGCGCGGGCTCCTGACGCCAGCAGCGTTCCTGCGCGTCGCCGAGGAAACGGGATTGGTGACGCGCCTGGACAGCTGGGTGTTGCGGACGGCCTGTGCCGAGTCACGGCGGTGGCAGCTGGAGTCGCCTGGTGAGCCGACGTTGAGTGTCAGCGTGAACATTTCGGCGCAGGGATTCGGCCGGCCCGATCTGGTGACGCAAGTCGCCCATGCGATTGGCGAGACGGGGCTCGATCCCCATGTACTTCGCCTCGAGATCACCGAGACGGTCGCCATGTCGGACGCCGAGCGCGCGCGTACGGTGCTCGGCCAGCTGAAGGCGCTCGGTGTGCGGATCAGCCTGGACGATTTCGGCACCGGCTACTCGTCGTTGAGCTACCTGCGGCGCTTCCCGGTCGACACGTTGAAGATCGATCGATCGTTCGTCGTCGCCATGGACGAGAGCGATGAGTGCCGGGAAATCATCCGCACGGTCGTGAATCTGGCGATGACGCTGGGGCTCGAAGTGGTCGCCGAAGGCGCCGAGACGGAGGCGCAGATCAAGTACCTCGAGTCGCTCCACTGCAAGTTCGGTCAGGGATACTTTTACTCACGTCCGGTCGCCGCGGACCAGGCGCTCCGGCTGCCCCGGGTCCTCACGCCTGTCAGCGACCATGCAGGAAGCCCGCTACAGGACCAGGTCAAGGACTCACACGCCGCCTGACAGGTGGAGTGGCATCAGGCGACTGACGCCCACCCGCCCGAGGCGTTCCCGAAGACGAAGGTGGACTCTGCCTCGGAGCAGTGTAGGATGGGCGCCTCACTAGAGGAGGATCCCGTGCGGCTGACAGATTTGCGACTGATGCGCGGCGCAGGAGCGCTGCTGATCCTGGCGGGCGTGTCGACGGCGGTATTCGCGCAAGCGCCAGCCCCGCGGCCGGGTGGCGGCGGCCCGCCGCACGAGGAAAAGTACACGAACCTCAAGATCCTGCCGGAGGACATCAAGCCCGAGGCGCTGCACGGCGTCATGCGGAACTTCTCGACTGCGCTCGGCGTCCGCTGCAACTTCTGTCACGTCGGCAACAGCCCGCAGTCGATGGAATGGGCGAAGGACGACAAGGACGAGAAGAAGAGCGCCCGCGTGATGATGAAAATGACGATGGGCATCAACAAGGATGTCCTCCCACAGCTCGAGAGCATGTCGGATCACGCGGAAGTCTCATGCTACACCTGCCATCACGGGTCCAAGGAGCCGCCGCGCAAGTTGAGCGACGTGCTCGCGGACACCGCGAAAGCCAGCGGTGCGGATGCGGCCGCCGCGCAGTACAAGAAGATGAAGGACGAGTCGCTCGAGGCAGGACAGTACGACTTCCGCGCGCCGATGGTTGTCGCCGCTGCGATGCGGCTGAACGACGATCAGAAGCCCGACGAGGCCATCGGTCTGCTGAAGGCGGGTGCGGCGCTCTTCCCGCAGTCGGCCGACGTGGCGGCGTCGCTGGGAATGGCGCTCGCGCAGAAGGGTGACAAGGCTGCGGCTGAAACGGAGCTCAATCGCGCCCTGTCACTCGATCCGAACAACTGGATGGCCAAAGGTGCGCTCGAGCGTCTGAAAGGCGAACCACCGAAGCCGTAAGGGAATTCGGAGTTCGGATTGCGGAGTTTGGTTCGGAGTGCGGAGTTTGACTTCCGCATTCCGAATTCCGCATTCCGAACTGTCGCTATCAGTCGGTGATGCTCTTCACGTGCAGCACCGACGCGTCCGCATCCCATTCCAAATCCAGCGTGCCCGCCGGCTCGATGTTGAGATATGCGGCAGGACGCTTCGACGCCATGTCGAGCGCCTCCTCCAGCGACACACCGGCGAAGCGCACCATGTTGCCGATCGCCCGATCCATCGACAGCGCCGACCCGGCGAGGTACGGCTGCCCAGGCACTGCCACACGCCCGGTGTCGTCTACGTGCACCATGAGGGCGCCCAGCTTGTAGTCGCCGGGAGGCTGGCCCGCCGCGGCCGTCGCGTCCGTCACGAGTACGACGCGCGACGGCGTCTTGGCCCGCACCATGGCTTTCACGGTGGACGGCGGCAGGTGATGCCCGTCGATGATCATGCTCGCCGTGAGCGCATCGGCTGCGAGCTGTTCCCAGATCACGTTCGGATGCCGCGGGAGCATCTGCGCGCAGCCGTTGCCGAGGTGCGTAGAGAGCGTGGCGCCTGCCGCGATGCCGTCCTGAATCTGCTTCGGGGTGGCAGCGGTGTGGCCGATGGCGACGTGGACGCCGTTGGTCCGCAGATATCCGATGAGCTCGAGTACGCCGGGCACTTCAGGCGCAACGGTCACCAGGCGAATGGTGCCGTTTGCCGCGTCCTGACGCCGGCGGAAATCGTCAATCGACGCGGGTGACGTATCCTCGCGGCGGTGCGCGCCGCGAGCTCCGTCTTCTGGCGAGATGTAAGGGCCCTCCATGTGAATCCCGAGGATGGCATTCGACCGGGCCGCCAGAACCGTCTTCGCGCATTGGGAAAATCGATCCAGAGGCTGTGAGATGAGTGTCGCGAGAAACCGCGTCACCCCCGATCGACGCAGCGCGCTCACAGAGTCCAGAATGCGATCCGCGGTAGTTTCTGGCTCGTTGTAGTCGACGCCCGCGAATCCGTTGACTTGCAGGTCCAGGAACCCGGGGTGCCGAAACCGTTTCGAGGTGGCCGCCTGCGTCGCACCGCCCGGGATCGATTCGTGCGCCGATCCTCCAATCCGATGAGCCATGGCGATGAGCGGCGTTGCGAGAAAATGGCGGCGGGGAAGCGACACGTCAGTCGGTGCGTGCACAGCGGCTCCTATCAGTGAGGATGACAAGGGTAATACTAGTAGGGCTCGAGAGCCTGAGGGCCTGAGGGCTGGGGCTTGAGCGCTCGAGGGCCTGGGGGTGCGGGCCCGCAGCCCCGCAGCTTGTAGCCTATAGCCCGCAGCCTGTAGCCCGATTTGGAGACGACCGTGAACATCAAGATCAGTGAAACGCCGGAAGAGCTCGGGAAACTCGCGGCCGCCGATGCAGCGCGCGTGATACGTCAGGCCATCGCAGCCAACGGTGAGGCGCGCGTGATTGTGGCGACGGGCGCATCGCAGTTCGCGTTCCTCACAGCGCTGGCAAAAGAGGGCGGCGTGGAGTGGTCCCGTGTCACGTGCTTCCACCTCGACGAGTACCTGGGCATGCCCGATACGCACCCTGCCAGCTTCCGGCGCTACCTGCGCGAACGTGTAGTCGCACCCCTGGCACCGAAGCACTTCGAGTTCGTGGACGGCACGGCGCCGGATCCAGAAGCCGAATGCGCCCGCGTCGGTGCGCTCCTGCGCGCCAAACCCATCGACGTCGCGTTCGTGGGCATTGGCGAGAACGGACACCTGGCCTTCAACGATCCTCCGGCCGACTTCACCACCGACCGTGCCTACATCATCGTCGAGCTCGATGAGCCCTGCCGGCTTCAGCAGCTCGGAGAGGGCTGGTTCGCGACGTTGGACGACGTGCCGCGCCGCGCGATCAGCATGTCGATCCCGCAGATCCTGAAGGCCGTCGAGATCCTGTGCATCGTGCCCGACCAGCGGAAGGCGCAGGCGGTTCACGAGTGCCTCGACGGGTCGGTGACGCCGCTCCATCCTGCCTCGGCCCTGCAGCAGCACGGGCGGACGACGTTCTATCTCGATCGCAACTCGTCGTCCAAGCTCGAACGACGAAGCTGAAAGTGACCGCTGGCGATGCCGCCGGGGTGCATCGGATGACGAGCTGAATGACCCCGGCGCTACATTTGTGCTGTGGAGGCGGGGTCAGCCATCCCGTCGGGCCTGCACCCCGCCTGCAGTTAGATGGCGTTGACGACGTCTGCCTGGGCTGGGGTTGGCGTTCGCACGAGCATCAGGACGAGCAGCGCCGCGCCAAGCGGCACGACGCTCGCGACCATCAGGATCGGACCGAAGGAGAAGCGATCGGCGACGATCCCGATGACGAACGTCGACAGGATCGTTCCCACGCCCGCCCCGGTGCCTCCCATCCCGCTCACCGTGGCGACATCACGCGGACGGTACAGGTCTGCCGGAAGCGACAACGCCATGGTGGACGCGACGGCGTAGCAGAAGGTCGCGGTGGCGAAGCACGCGATCAGCGCGACGAAGTTGTTCAGGAACGCCGCTGGCGCGAGCGCAACGACGCCGAGGGAGCCGAGCACCAGCAGCGTCTTCCGGGCACGTCCGACCGGCCAGCCGCGGGCAATCAGCGCGCTCGAGACACCTCCGCCCACGAAGTTCCCGAGATCCGATGCCATGAACGGTACCCAGAAGCCCGCGAGCGTTTCTTCGAGCCGGAATCCGCGCGTCACGAGGAACACGGCGAACCAGTCAGTGATCATGAACCAGACGGGGTCGGTGAGGCCCCGGGCGGCCACGCAGCCCCACGTCTGCGGCAGCCGCAGCAGCCGCGGGAGTGGCGTCGGAGTCTGCTCTTCGCCGAGCGTGCTGGCGGATTCCGCCGCGCGATCCTCTGCCAACATCGCGCGCTCCTCATCGCTGATGCGCGGATGCTGCTCCGGCGGGTAATACGTCGTCCGCCACAACAGGAGCCACAGGAATCCAAGCGCGCCGGTAATCAGGAACGCCGGACGCCAGCTGCCGAACCGGTGGTGCAGCCACAGGATGAGCGCGGGCGAAATGGCGGCACCCACCGA
>JBKPMA010000524.1:0-13630 GCA_046731935.1 Acidobacteriota bacterium | reverse complement strand
GTTGTACATCGCGGCGGTGCGCGGTTCTTCGGTGCCGTCCTTCGCGACGGCCACATCGCCCAGCCGGACCAGCCGTCCGTTGCGCTGCGTGACGACCAGGCGCCCGAAGTCGGCGGGCGTGTCGAGGCGGCCGAGCAGCCTGATCGTCCGTTCGTCCAGACTGCCGGTCAGGCGGCCCACCGGGGCCGCAAGGTTCTGTGCCTGCACGGCCTGCACCACCTCGCCGACACCGACGCCAGCCGCCTGCATGGCACGCGGCTGCAGCTCGATCGTCATTTCGCGCTTGATGCCGCCTACGACGCGTACTTCAGCCACCCCGGCGACGCTCCGAAACTGACGCGTGAGCGCGGGATCGGCAAGCCGCGTGAGGTCGGCACCGTCCAGCGTCTTCGACGTCAACGTGAGCTGAACGATCGGGATGTCGTTCGGGCTGAAACGCGTGAGGACGGGCTCCTTCATCTCGGGCGGCAGATCATTTCTGATCTGCGAGATGGCGTCCCGGATGTCCTGCGTCGCTTCCTGCAGGTTCTTCGAGAAAATGTACTCGACGACGATCACGCCGAAGCTGTCGAGCGAATTGCTCTGAACCTTCTTGACGCCGCTGATGCCGGAGATCTGCTCCTCGATCGGCTCGATGATCTCGCGTTCGACGGTCTCGGGGGACGCGCCCGGATACGGAATCGCCACCGACACGATCGGCGGCGACACCTCCGGAAACTCGTCGGTCTTCAACGCGATGAGCGCGAAGACACCGAAGACGACGAGCCCGAGCATCGTGACGACCGTGATGAGCGGGCGTCGTATGGCAAAGTCCGAAATGAACACGGCCGCTTACTCCTCTGCTGCCTGACGTTCGCGGAACCGGACAGGTGTGCCCGGTGTCATGCCCTGCGCCGCACCGAGCAGCAGCACATCGCCTTCCTTCACACCAGACAGGAGCTCCACACGCTCCGTCTGCTCGTCGTGAAGGCCGATCGTCACCGTCACGCGCTCGGCCTTGCCGTCGCGCACGCGGAGCACCCAGGGGTCCCCCCGTAAATTGACGGCCGTGACCGGCACGACCAGCGCGCGGCGCGCCTCACGCAGCACGCGGCCTTCGGCAAACAATCCCGACAGCAGCCGGCCGCCGGTGTTCGGAATCGTGACGAAGATCGGAACCTGGCGGGTGACTGGATCCGCCACGGCGCCCAGCCGCTCGACTTTCCCTTCGAAATGCTGCCCGGGATATCCGCGCACGTCGAAGGTCACCGGTGCGCCGACATGCACGTCGCCGAGCTGCTCTGACGATACCGAGGCCTCGAGCCGCATGCTCGACGGATCGATGATCGTGTAGAGCTCGGTGCCGGGGCTGACGACGTCGCCGGCGTTCACCTTCTTGTGGGCCACCAGCCCCGAGATCGGCGAGCGCACCGTCGCGTCAGCGAGCGATTTCTGTGCCGACACGGCACGCGTCTTCGCATCGTCACGCTGCGCGCGCGCGCTCGTCGCGGTGTTCCGTGCGGCCTCGAGATCGCGCTCGGCGAGCGCGCCCGCTTTGACCAATCGTTCAGTGCGAGCGAGCTCGCGTTCGGCCAGTGCGAGTGCTTCCTCCGCCGAGTGGACCATCGACTGCGCGGATCCGTAGGCGTCTTCCTGCGTGCGGCTCTCGATGCGTGCCAGCAAGGCGCCCTGCTTGATCGCCTGCCCTTCTTCGGCAAACACCGACAGCACCGATCCACCGATCTCGGCACGCACGTTCGCTTCGCGCTGCGCGCGGAGCTCGCCTGAGATGAGCGGCCCCACACTGATATCGCCGGTCGCCACGGTGACGACGTTTTCCCGGCCTATTTCGATGGCCGGCGTGGCGACCTCGGCGGCCGCCGCACCAGGCTCTCCTTTTCCGCATCCGGCGGCGGCCACGACCGATGCCATCAGGCCGAGGCCTGCGGCCAGTCCTTGCCACCGGATTGTCGACGTGCCGTGCATGACTACTGTCCTCCCTGAGCGGCCGTCCGATTCGCACCGGCCGCCGTCGTCGCCGCCGTTTGTCCACCTGTCGCCTGCGCCGCCGCACCCGCGCTCTGTGTATTCGCCGTGGCCACGCCTCCGCCGGAGGCCGAGACCGACAACCCGCCGAGCGGCAGGTCCGGCAGCAGCGCAAACTGCACACGCTGCACTTGCAGGTCGCGCGCCGCGACGGCACGCGTCACCTGCGCACGCGCGAGCAGCAGCCGTGCATCCGAGAGCTCCAGCTGCGTCGAGAGGCCTTCGCGAAACCGGAGATCGGCGATCTCGTACGCGCGTCCCGCCTGTTCGATCGTGGCGCCGCTCGCCTGCCAGTTCGCATGCGCCGCCAGCAGCTGTAACCGGACGCTGTCGTTGTCGAGCGCGGACAATTCCTTCGCGAGCTTCACGCGCGCCTGCGACGCGACGACTTCTGCGCGCGCCGACGCTTCGCCGGCCTCGAGGCGGCCGCCCGTCAGGATCGGCATCGACACGCCGACACCGACCGTCCAGTTCGTGCGCCAGTCTCTGAAGGTCGGTGCGGAGTTGGGATACGCCACGAGCCCGTAGTCCGAGCGCAACGAGACCGCAGGCCGGCGTTCGCCGATGGCCGCGCGCACCCCGGCGTTCGCGACGCCGAGCTCTTGCGTCGCCTGCGTCACGGCCACCCGCTCCGGCGCCGCGGCCGGCGTGTCGAGCGTAGCCAGCCGGTCGGCAAAGCGTGCTGGTGCGGGCAGCACCGGATCGTCGAGGTCGGCGACGAGTGCGAGCGGCTGTTCCGCGGGATATTCGAGTAGTTGCTTCAGATGCAGATACGCCACATCGCGGTTCGCCTTGCTGCGCACCACGTCTGGCTGCAGGGTGTCGCGCGAGACGCGGGCCCGGAGCTGTTCGAATTCCGAGAGCCGTCCAGCATCTCGCTGCGCCGTCGCCTGCTGGAGCGCCTGGTCCGCCTGCGTGTAGGTCTGCTCGGCGATCGAGACCAGCCGGTCGGCCAGAGCGGCATCGTAGTACGCCTGCGCCACGTCCAGGGTTGCCTGAGCGCGCGCCGATGTGACGCCGAGAGACGCCGAATCACGGCGCAATCGCGCCTGCTCTTCCGAGGCCGCAATGCGTCCGCCCGCGTACAGCGCCTGACTGAACGACAGACCCAGGCGATACACGTTCGCCTGGCCGAATGGCAGCGAGTTGTCGGTGCTCGTGCTGCCACCGAAGAGCCCACCCGACGGACAGCCGTACGCGCGTTCGAGCTCGGTCACCCGGTCTTCGAGCGGAGCGGTGGGATCCACCTGAAGCGGCGTGCATGGCGGACCGGTCGAATCGAAGAGTCCCGAGAATTCCGACCGGAGCGTCCGGTCGTACGACGCGGCTCCCAGCAGCTGCGGCAAGCGCGCGCTGTGTGCCTGCCGCACGCTCGCATCTGCCTGCGAAAGGCCCGCTGTGGCGATGGTGATGTTTTCACTGGTCCCCACGACGCGGTCGACGGCCTCGTCGAACGTCACCGTCACGGCAGTCTCCGGACCTGCCGCCGCGGGTGCAACTGACTGCGGTGTCTGACCGGAGCCCGCCGGCTGCTGGCCCTGAACGAGGGCCTGTCCGGAGAGCATCAACAAGCCAGTGAACAGCGCGCCGCCCAGCGGAGCGCGCCATGTGGTCGATGCGAACATTGAGACTCCTGCGCCGTTACGCGACGTCCGCCGATGCGGCCGAGTGCGTCGAGCAGCCGATCGCCCTGACGAAGAGGCTGACGTACTGCTGGACGGCTTCTGCTTCGGATTGCGTGTAGTGCTCCGGCATGAACTCGCGACCCATGGCATCGGCGAACAGCGTGCCCATCAACATCGCCGCCGCCGACCGTGGATCCCACGTGCCCACCGCGAGTCCCGTAGCGCGGAGTCGCTCGAGATACCGTTCGAGATCTGCCGCGATGCGCGCCGGCCCGTCGCACGCCACGCGCGTTGCGGCCGGCTGCTCGGCAAACTCACTCATGCACGTGCGGATGAGTGCGCGCGCTTCCGTCAGCCCTTGATGGTGCAACCGCGAGAACTCGTAGAGCTCGCGGGCCGGATCGACGGGTTCGTCTGGCAGAGACTTCCAGAGTCCCTGCGTCGCGCCCCACGTCAGCGCCTCGGCAATCAACGCGTCTTTCGAGCCGAAGTGGCGAAACAGCGTGACTTCGTTCACGCCGGCCTCTTCCGCGATGCGTCGGGTGGTCGCACCTCGAGTGCCGGATCGCGCATAGACCAGCAGCGCCGCACGTAGCAGCTGCTCGCGGACGTCGGCGGTCATGGCGCTCACTCGCCCGCCGCCTGAGTGTAAGTGCTTACTTGCATGGAGACTTGGACGAAGCCGCGCGCCCGGAAGTTTCACGGCGCGTGGCAGTTGGCAGTGCGAGGGTCGGGCGATCAGTTCTGGCGGGTAACCTAACTCTTTGACTAATAAGGAGGAAGGGATTACTGCGCGCGAGCGTCCACGACCCACTCGACCAGGGCATCCCGGGCGGCTTCAGCCGGCCTCAAACCCTCCGACATCTGCAGATCCGACCAGCGCAGCCGCCCGTGCACGCCCCAGGGCCGAAGCCTGAGTCTTCCGTCGGCTGGTTCGACGCGCACCTCGATGAAGCTCTGGAAGAAGGGCGCCACGTTGTAATCGAATGCCGCGGACAGCCATTCGGCCGAAAAGGGCCATGCGCCGAAGCTCTTGGTCCACCACCATGCCGGACGTTTCCAGAGCGGCGTCCATTGATTGATCTTGCTGGCGACGTCGCTACGGGTCGGATAGAACGCCCACACCGCGGTCGGTGGCTGCGCCGGCCATGCGAGCGCGGTCCCGAAGCTCTGATACGCCCCGCCGCCGCCATTCACGAAGTAGTGCACCGCGCCGGGTTTGCCATCGTCGGTAACAGGCTGCCGGTAGTACTCGAGGTCGTGGGTATCGCCGGCCATGACGACGTGCACGTGGTGCTCGCGCAGCAGGCGGGTGATCGCGGCGAACGGCTCGTTGTCGCGTGTCTGATCCAGTCCCCCGGCAAGCGGTGGATGCCCCAGCAGCGCCAGCACGACCTTCCCATCGGCACGATCCAGCGCAGCGCGCAGCCATGTCAGTTGCTCTTCATCCACTTGCTTGAGCACGCCGGTATCCACCGCGATGAGCGCAAACGCTTCCGTCTGGAGCTGGAAGAACGGTCCCTGCTGGTAGCCGGTCGGGACGCCGTATTCGCGCCGGAGCCGTGCGGCTTCCGCGATCAGGCGTTCCACGGTTTCGTCGGTCGTGCCAGTGAGCCGGTTGTCGACTTCGATGCGCGCGCGCATCGCCGCACGCGCGGCTCGCGGTTCGAAAAACGTCGCGACGAACGCCTCGAGCGCGTCGTACCAATCGTGATTCCCGGGAATGGCGAAGACCGGCTTGGTCACCCCTTTGAACGGCAGCCAGAACCGCAGCTCGTAATCCCTCATCGCGCCGGTCGGATAGACGACGTCGGAGGAGATGACGACGAAGCGTACGTCTTCCTGATCGGCCGCCTTGATCAATTGATCGCGCAGCACGTGCTGTGATGCGTCGCCTTCGCCAGTGTCGCCGATGACGAGGAATGAAAACGGTTGGTCGCCAACGCCGGCCGGGTGCACCTCGAAGCCCGACGCGTCCTCCCGGGCAAGTCCGTCGCGCACGACGGCCTTCACCATTGCGGCTCGCCAGATGTCGGTGCGCGACTCCGCCCACGAGTTCCAGATGCTCGCGGCCCAGTTCTCGGTATCGAAGTACCAGCTCATCCCGAAGACTGGAATGGTCGCGACGATGATCGCGGCGAAGGGCACGCCGATTTGCAGGCCACGGCCGAGAGCTTGCGGCAGGCTGTAGCGCGCGAGGCGCAGCCGGATGGCAAAACGCAGCCGCGACTCGAGCCACCACTGTACCGCCTGGTGTCCCCAGTGTGCGGCCCGTCCCACTGGGGAGAACTCCAGGGACCATTGCCAGGCGCGACGTTCCAGCCGGCGCGTGGCCTTGCGAACGGTGAGCTTCAGCGGCACGACAACGGCGTACGCGATGACGAGCGCGACAGCCAGATCGCCCAGGACGGCGACACCAGGCGACACGAGCCCGAGCGTCGTCAGGTCGAACCCCATACGCCCGATGTGGATCGCGAACAGCGTTCCGACGAACGCCGCGAGCCACGCCACATCGAGCAGGACGCGCTCCTGCTCCTCGCCCTGCATGCGCGTCCCGACCTTGACCATCCGCGCATCGTCGGTGAGCCCGAGGTCGGCAATGACGGTGTCGTCGGCTTCGCGCCCGGTGAAGGCCGGCGCCGCTGCAATGTTGAACGCGGTGCCCAGGATCCGGATGCCCGCCGCAATGGCGACTGTCCAGTTGACCGCCGAACCACGGAAGACGAGGAGCAGCAGCACCACGCCGAAATTTCCGGCCGCCGCAAGCGCGCTACGCTCGAATCCCGGCTTTGTGCGCCCCTCACGGACGGCCGTGGCGGCGTGGCGTACGCCATCGATCGCGAAGCTGACGCCGACGAACAGCACGAGCCCGGCGGCCGCAAGCCACGGCGCACTGATCAGCACCACTGCCATGGCGAGTGTGATGCCGCTGCCAATCCACGCCGCGCGCTGTGAGGCGGCGGTCGCGCGCCGGAATCCGTGAGCGGCTTCGATGGCCGCGGTGAGGAGCAGCAGGATGCCAACAGCCGTCGGCGGGTCGGACGCGTGGAGCGGCGTGGCCATCGCGAGCACACCGCCCGCGGCGACCGTCAGTGCGAGTCCGCGCTGATGCCGGTGTGCGGGGCCCGGCCGACGGCGGCGGAGCCCCTTACCGGGACCGCTCGTCAATGCGCCGTTGTCTGCGGCCACGGCAAGCCGAAGGCGCGCGCGATCGCCTCGCAGTGCTGGTTGACCGAGTGCCAGGCCGACTGTCCGGTCGGTGAGAGTGTGAGACCCGTACTCCGCTCGCCGAGCGCCGTGGCCGAGCCGAGCACCGTCACAGCCTGAGGCTGACCAGGACGTCCGTTCTTCACCGCGTCACGCAGGCCGTTCACCTGTTTGGTGAACGTATCGAAGCTCCGCTTGACCTCGTCGCGTGAACCTTTCGGCGCGGTCTTGTCCTTCGACATCGCCTTGTCGAATTCTTTCTTCGCTTGCTTGCTGTTCTGCTCGAGGGCGGAAAGATGCGTCTCCAGCTCTTTGTCGCTGAGTCGCATGGCGCGCGTCTCGGTCGACTCGATCGGCCACGGAGCCCCGTAGCCATCCGCGAGTTGTTTGAACTGAGCGCTCATCGCACTCCACTCAGCGGCCCCCGCGTTCGAAGGATTCGCGCGGTAGCGTCGCTCGACGTCGCTCGCGCGCCGCAGCAGCGCGGTCGCCTCCGGACCGGCTGAATCGGGCTTCCCGAAGCGATCCTTGAACGCGTGAATATCGTCCTCGAAATCGTTCAGGAATCGCTTCACGTCCACACTTCCCGTCGCGGAGGTAATTGTCGCGTCATCGAGGTTGCGCTTCTCGAGCGCCTCCTTCCACACGTCGAAGCCCTTGTCGATGGACTCCGACAGTCGTTTGACGTCGCCATCGGTCGGTCGTTCAGCCGCGACTGCCGGCGTCACGAGACCGATGACCGCAATCACACTCGCCAGCAGACACTTCATGATCGGCGCTCCTTGCAGATGCTCAACCCGATGAGGCGAGGTTGCGTCGGTGCAGTATCTGCACCTCGTCCGCGCACGGGCACCGGGAGCTTATCCGATCGGGACGTCTGGCGGCGCAATCAGCTATCATTCGACCTTCGCCGTCGATCGCGACCTTCATGGCCTTCCGCGTTCCCCCGATCACAGCTCTCGTCCTTCCGCTCGCCTTGGTGGTCTGCCTGGTGCTCCCCGATCGGGCACTCGCGCAGGACTCTCGCACGGGCGAGATCGAGGCTCAGCAGGCAGACAAGGCCGCGCATCTCGCGCCGCCGGCCGAGACGCGACCCGAGCAAATCCTGGAGCGGGTGCAGGGCTTTCTGAGCGGAGCGCCCGTCGGGCTGATTCCCGAGTTCGGCAGCATTTATTCTGGCGGCGGCTTCACGCTCGGCGCCGGCTACCAGCGCTTCCTCGGCGACCAGACCACATGGGTTGCGCGAGGCTTCTATTCGATCCGCAACTACAAGCTGTTCGACATCGCCGTGAATTCGCCTGGGCACGCGCACGGCCGTGTGGACTACACGGTCAAGGCAGGATGGCGCGACGCGACGCAAGTGGGCTACTACGGACTGGGCCAGGACACCAGCGTCGACGACCGCGCGAATTTTCGGTTCAACGAGACATTTGCCGGCGGCGAGATTCGCGCGCGGGCTCCTGGCTACCTCTTCGGCGGTGGATCCGTCTATTACCAGGACTTTCGCGAACGGCCTGGCCAGGGATCCGCGCCGCCCATCGAAGACGAGTACACGCCGGTTACTGCGCCAGGACTCGGCACCAATCCGTCCTATCTGCATTCCATCGTGTACGGGGGCATGGACTGGCGCCCCTCGCCTGGATACGCGCGCTCCGGCGGATTCTATGAAGTGCGGTACCACAACTTTGGCGGAGTGGATCACACGCCGACCTTCGATCGGCTCGACACCGAGGTCATTCAGCACATTCCCATCCTCCGTGAGACATGGGTCCTGTCACTGCGCGGCCGCATGCAGACCACGCTCGACGGCGACGTGCCGTATCTGCTGATGCCGTCGCTTGGCAGCGGATCGACGCTGCGTGCGTATCACTCGCAGCGGTTCCGCGACCTGCACAGTCTGCTGCTGCAGGGTGAGTGGCGGTGGTTCCCCAATCGTCTCGGGATGGATGTCGCCGTCTTCTACGATGCGGGCAAGGTCGCCGCCGAGCGGCGGAACCTCGATTTCCACGGCATGGCGCACGATGTCGGCGTCGGTATTCGTCTGCACGCACTGGCGGTCACTCCCCTGCGCATCGAAGTCGCCAAAGGGAGTGACGGCTGGAACGTGATCTGGTCCGGTTCGCATGCGTTCTAGGCCTCGCACCGTGGCGCTGACCCGTGTCGCGTGCGCCCTCGTCGCGGCGGCCACGATCTGCATCAGCGGGGATCTCCGGAGCGCCGGACGACGGTTCTACGACGACGATCCGATCACGCGCGAGCCGGCGAGTCAGGACGCCTCGAAAGCCGTCTCACAGGACGTGGACCTCTTCGTCGATCTGATGCTCAACCTGTTCACGCGGCCGGGAGGGACGGAGAACACCCGCGCGCGCAACGTGAATACGGTGGACGAAGTGCCGGACTCGAGCTGGTTCACCAACCGCATCGGAACGCGTCAGGTTTCGAACGAAGAGGCCGCTCGAGGACCGAACGAGGGACCTCCGCCCGCTCCTGGCAAGTGGACGATCATTCGAACGAAGTCGGCCGGCTTCTCGCCAGGCTTCACGGCCAAGGATTCGAACGGAGCCACATGGTTCGTCAGCTTCGACCGGCCGGGCCATCCCGAGGCCGGATCGGGAGCCGTGGTCGTTGCGAACAAAATCTTCTGGACGCTCGGCTATTGGCAGGTCGAAAACTTCATCGTCACGCTCAGGCCGGACGACCTCGTGATTGCCGATCAGGTGCGGATCAAGCTCGTCCCGTCCGGCAAGTCGCGTGCGATGACGCGTGCGGATCTCGATGAGATTCTGAAGCGATCGAATCGCTCGCCCGATGGCTCGTATCGCGCCGTCGCGGCGCGCCAGCTTCCGGGTCGAGTGATCGGCCCGTTCAAGTATTTCGGCACGCGAAGCGACGACCCGAACGACGTCGTCCCGCACGAAGATCGCCGCGAGTTGCGCGCCTTGAAGGTGTTCGGCGCGTGGACCAATCTGTCCGACATGAAGGCGGGCAACACGCTCGACACGGTCGTGACCGAGAACGGCCGCGGCGTGGTGCGGCACTACCTGCAGGATGTCGGATCGACGTTCGGCACCGGCGCGCTCGATGTCCTCCAATGGGCCGACGGCTGGAACTATTTCTACGACGGTGGACTGCTCCTCAAGCGGCTCGTGTCGTTGGGCTTTTATCTGGAGCCCTGGCAAACGGCGCGGTATACCGAGTATCCGTCGATCGGCCGGTTCGAAGGCGATGCGTTCGATCCGCTCACGTGGAAGCCGCATGCGCCGACGGCAGCATTCCTTCGCGCGCGCAGCGACGATATGTTCTGGGCCGCGCGGCGCGTGGGTGCCTTCAGCGACGATCTCATTCGCGCCATCGTGGCGACCGGCCAGTTCACCGATCAGGCTGCCGCCAATCATCTGGCGACCGTGCTCATCAAGCGGCGCGACAAAATCCTGCGCGCCTATCTGCCCCCCGTGAACCCGCTCGTCGATTTCAGTCTCACCGACACGGCGCTCACGTTCACCAACGCCGCAGTGGCCGCACATGTGGCCGACGAGTGCGCGGGATACGAAGCCACCTGGGCTCGATTCGACAATGCGACGGGCGAGACGACCGCTCTCGGCAATCCGACGACAGGATCCGCCGGCACCGTCTCAGTGCCGCCCGGCTTGCCGTCGGCAGCGGGCTCGTTCGTCAAGATCCAGGTGCGCGGGATCCGGCCCGCCATTGCCGCCTGGTCCGTTCCGATCGAGGTGTATTTCAGACGAACCACGAACGGGTGGACACTGGTGGGCCTGGATCGCCTTCCGTCAACGGCTGCGACACAGTAGCTCAGGAGCACCGTTCCCTATTACAGCGCAGCCTCGCCGTGCCGATTACCGGACGGGAGGAGATCGCACGCATGGCGTTGACCGCCGACCTGCTTGGGGGAATCGAACGGCTCGATCCGCTGCCCATCACGGCACAACGGCTCGTGAAGGCACTCGATGACGAGCGCATCGGGCCAGCGCAGATCGCGGAGTACGTCGAATACGATCCTGCCGTCGCATCGAGCGTGCTCCGGCTCGCGAACTCGGCGGCGTGGGCCGGCAGTATCCCCACGGCGACCGTTCGTGATGCCGTCGTTCGTCTAGGCACCGCCAGGTTGCTCGACATCGTGCTAGGCGATCACATGCGCGGCATGAAGATGCGCGCGCCGTTGTACGACCTGGCCGAGAACGAGCTCTGGATTCATTCGGCAGCGGCGTCGCTTGCGGTCAAAGCCCTGCAGCGTGAACTGCCGGCCAGCGGCATCCCCGACCATGCGTCGACCGCCGCGTTGGTTCACGACATCGGCAAGCTCGTGATGGTCCGCTACATGAAAGCCGACGTGAGTGCGATTCTCACGCTGCGGAACGAACGTGAGATCAGCTTCGTCCAGGCCGAACGCGCACTGTTTGGATGCGACCATGCCGAGGTCGGCGCGGAGATGGCCCGCCGGTGGGGATTCCCAGCGGATATCGTCCACGCCATCGAGCACCACCACAGCTCTCCGATCGAGCGCCCGACGCCGACACTCGATGCTGTGGTCGTCGCCAATCTGGTCGCAAAAACAATCGGGACGGGGCTCGGCGCGGAAGGCCTGGATCTCTTGCTCGACGATCAACTCGATCGCCGCCTGCGCCTCGATTTCGCCGCCTTCAGCCGCGTGTCGATGCAGACGCTCACGTGGCTCAAAGAGATCAAGGCCACCTACGGTGTGTCAGACCAATGACGAATGAAGATTGATGGTTGACGATTAGCCCTCAGTTGCAAGCCATTCGTCGTTCGTCATCCGAATGCTCGATTTCCGCATCATTGCTCGATTACAGATTGTGTCCAGAGGGCGATGAAGACGGTTTCCAGTTCAGCCATCACCCAATCGACTTCCGCGCGTCCGGCGCCACCGCGTTCGAGGATGACACGCATCTCGTCCTGAACCTCGAGGAAGCGGCTCACTGACAGCGCCCAGGCGTTCACGGCCTCCCTCAGCACGCGCTTCAGCACGGTTGCGTCGGCCTCTGGAAGAATCCGTCCCCCGAGCGCGACGTTGAGCGCTTCGGCGAGACGTGTCATCAAGACCGCTGGTACGGCACGCGCCGCCTCTTCGAGAAGCACGACGCCGGTCATCGGACGTGTCGGTTGGAGCAGGGAATGTCGTAGGGCAGAAACCACAGCGGCGGAACCAGCGCGAGAGTCCATCGGTGCCTCGGGAAAGTCGAGAGAGGCGACGCCCGCGTAATGGCACGATGTGCGCGCCGACACACGGGAGGGGGTCCGATGTGGTGGGGCGCCGCCAGCTCTCGTCCATGTATGACGGTTGGCGCGCCCGTTGGCCGTGTCCAGACGGTGAAAGAAGTGTGACCGGCTGGTGGAAACTTCACGGCCGGGCTGGAGGCGCGTCCGGCGAACATGGCAGCCGTGACGGCCCGCAGACTTCTTCGCCGCCTTTCATGACCAGGCGGACATGGCGAAGCGCTTCGATGTGGCGTCCGGGATCGCCGTCTACTGCCACGAGATCCGCCAGCAACCCCGCTCGTATCCGTCCAATCCGATCGTCGAGGTGGAGCACTCGTGCCGCGACGGACGTCGCGCTGGCTAGGGCGGCGTCGGGCCGCATGCCATAGCTCACCATCAATTCCAGCTCGCGGGCGTTCTTCCCATGCGCGAACACGCCGACGTCGCTTCCGTTCATGATGGTGACACCTGCCGCCAGCGCGGCGGCGAAGCTGGCCCTCTTCTGGGCCAGCGCCGGCGGCTCCGGCGCGGATCCGCGCGTCCAGCCGCGATACTCCGCGACCGCTTCACTTGCCGCCAGCGTGGGACAATACGCGATGCCCTTCGCGGCCAATTCCCTGAACGCCGCATCCGTCCCTTCGTCGCCATGCTCGATGGTCTCGACACCCGCTTCGACCGCTCGGTGCATGCCCTCTGGGGTCGTGGCGTGCGCAACGGTCGGGCGGCCGCTGCTCCGCGCGGTCGTCGTAATCAGCCGGAGCTCCTCGACCGAGAACGTGGGCCGCGTGCCGCCATCCGGGCCCCAGCGGTAGTCGGCGTAGACCTTGATCCAGTCTGCGCCGTGTCCGATCTGATCGCGGACCACGCGAATCAACGTGTCGCTGTCGGCTTCCTCGGCACCCTGAGGGACGCGCCACTGCAGCGAGAAGCCCTTCGGCCCATAGCTGCCGGTCGCCACGATGGCGCGAGTGACGACGAGCATCCGGGGACCGGGGATGATCCCTTGATCGACGGCGGCCTTCAGCTCGACATCCGCATAGCCAGCACCTTCGGTACCCAGATCGCGGATCGTCGTGAACCCGGCCTCGAGCGTGCGCCGCAGATGCATCGTGGCGCGCGCGACGCGGACGCCCTGCGACTCAGTGAGGACCTGATCGTTCCAGCTCGTTTCGTTATAGGGATGAAGCAGGACGTGGGAATGCCCTTCGACGAGCCCAGGCAGAAGTGTGGTGTCCGGCAACTGGATCGACTCGGCGCCGGTGGCAGATACGCTGGCTACAGGGCCGGCGGCCTCGATGCGATCTCCACGCACACGAACGGCCCACCCTTCGTGCATCGTGTCGCCATCAAACACTCGGGCGGGCACGAGCACCACGCCGGGGCGGGCCGAATCGGTCTGGGCAGAAAGTGAGAGCGTGATCGCCGAGAAGACGGCGATCGTCGTGAACGTGCGGCGCACGGCCGCTATGCTAACAGGTGCCGCCGGAGGGTGCGGCCGGACGTGCGGTCAAAAAGGGTGCGGTCGGAGGTGCCCGATG
>JBKPMA010000523.1:0-6360 GCA_046731935.1 Acidobacteriota bacterium | reverse complement strand
CTCCGGCGTGTAGTAGTCGCCGTAATTGCCGATGCCGCGGGCGCGCAGCATGACGTTGGGCTGCAGCTTTCGAATCGTTTTGATCGTTTCACGCAGCTGCGGCCAGACACGTGCGCCGAGCCACATGTCGAGACACATCATGTCGATCGGCCCATAGCGGGTCAGCAGCTCGGTCAGCTGCTGGCGGTGGCGGGCCATCATGCGCGTCTCTTCCTCGTCCGTCGGATCGGGCGCCGTGAAAAAGAACTTGGTCCGCTTGCCGACGTCCGTGCGGCCGTAGAGCTCCGGCTGCGTCGTGTTGCCGGGGGTCGTGATCGGCGAGAAGACATACGGCCGGAAGTCGGCGTCGTACCAGTCCGGGTGAGAGAAGTAGAAATCGATCTTGATCTGGTGGCGTCGAGCGGCAGCGACGAGCTCTCCGACCACATCGCGGCCGAACGGTGTCTCCATGATGCTGTACGCGCGCTCGCAGGGCTCGATCCGTGGACCTCCCGCAGCCGTCCAGTTCACACATCGCGTCACGCGCGTCTTCGTGTCGAACATCGAGAAGCCGTCATGGTGCTTGGTGGTGAACGCGAACATGCGCAGTCCGCTGTTGTGGAACAACTGCATCCACTCTTCGGCGTCGAAGCCGGAGGGATTCCACGTCTTGTACGACTCCTCATACGCCTGCTTCTCGTCAAACGGCAGCTGCAGGAATGGCCACGACTCGCCGCCGGAGAAGCGCTGCGAGTAGAGACCCCAGTGAATGCGGACGCCGTACTTGATGTCCTTGAACGCCTCGACCGCCGCGGGCGGCGCGTGTGTGTAGTCCGCCTGCGGCACCGCCTCTACGTAGTCTTTGACGGGTGCGTAATGCGCGTCCGTCGTCGGCAGGCGGATGCCATCGTCTGGCTGCTGCCCGGCCGCGCCCAGCAGAACGAGCGCCGGGAATAGCGTCGCTGCGAGACGGATGCTCACGCCGCGGCTCATGGCTTGGATGCCTGGCGTGGAGGTTCCTTCTCCCCCGGGTAGCCGCCGTATCGACTCGTGAATGAGAAACCACGCCGAGCGTCCACTCCAATACGGCTGCGATCTTGGTAGGCCCTGAGCTCCTCGAGACCGTACTCGCGCCCGAGGGCGCGCACTGAAACGCCTGGCCGTCGCGCCTTAAGTACGAACCATTCTTCGCGGGGCATGTCCGTATCGAGCGACACGTCGGCGGCGTGCTCCGCGAGAAGCCGTGCACGCTTGTCCAGATTGAAGTTGTAGTGGTAGATCATCCGGTCCATGTCGACCGTGAACCGCGCGACCGTGACGCCGCCGGTGCCGCGCTGATCCGACGCGATGGCGCCGGTGATGTCGTACAGGATCGAGTCTCCCGTGAGCGTGCTCGTCACGATGTAGTAGTGATGGAGCAGCGCGAAGGCCTGAAGCTCCGTGAAACCCGAGTACGCGCTCGGCCAGACGACCAGCTCGGCGCCCCTGTCGCGGAGGCGCTGGAAGACCTCAGGAAACTTCGCGTCGAAGCAGGTGGCGAAGCCAATCCTGCCGAAGTCGGCATCGTAGACGCCGGCGTCTTCCTGCCCAGGAAGAGCAGGCGGTGTCATGTCGAACTCATTCCAGTAGGGATAAATCTTGTCGTAGACGGACACCACGGTGCCCGTCCGATCGATCAGCACCGCCGAATTCAGTCGGCGGCCCTGGTCGTCGCGGTAGATCGGGCACACGACGTAGCAGTGGTGTTTTTTGGCGAGTTCCGACATGGTGGTGATCGTCGGGCCGGAAAGCGGTTCCACCATGTCGTTGCCGCGCCACGCTTCGGGCAGCACGATGAGATCGACTCCCTTCGCGCCCTCGGCATCCACAATCGCGGCGATGGTTTCGAGGCTTGCGCCCTTGAAAGACAGGCTGACCACGCGCACTGGTTTCCCGACCGGTGGGGCGGCAGCGGACTGCGCGGCAGTGTGACCCGCCTGCGCGGTCAGCAAGAGAGCCGCGATACCGACGTGTAGGAAATATCGGCCGGCGTTCCTCATGTGCTCCTCCCTGCGGCGGACGGTGGTCCCCTGGCGACCGCCAGAGCGTAACACTGTCACGTTCACGTGGGGAGTTCGAGTGCGGGCCGTCGGAGCCGGCCCCGACAGTGCGTTGGCTCGCGATATGCTGAGGAGCTGCTCGTACGTTGGGTCAGTCCGGACCGACTAGTCTCATGCTTGGGACTGACACCATGTACCGTCAGGAGAACTTCGAATGTCCTCGCCTCATCGTCTTACCGTCTTCGCCTGTATTATCGCCATCGCTCTGGCGACCTCCGCCTGCGGTGCCGTCTCGATCCGCCAGGTGCTCGCGGATCCCGCGAAGTACCGCGACCACGACGTCACCGTACATGGCCACGTGACCGAGGCCGCATCGCTCCTCGGCAAAGGCGCCTACCAGTTGAGCGAGGGGGGGCAGTCGATCTGGGTTGTCACCTCGTCCGGCACGCCGCGCAAGGGAGCTCGCGTGGATGCGACGGGTCAGGTCCGCGAGGGATTCGATCTTGGCGGACTCAAGCTGCCGAACGTCCTTGGGAGCGGCGTCGTCCTGGTCGAATCATCCCATCGTGTGCGTGACTGAGGCCGGAACGACTCATCGAGGTTGGCGCCTGCGCGAACAGCACTGACGACTGGAGACCGCGATGAGCAGGCGATGGTTGCAACTCCTGACGCTCGCCTCGACTCTGTGCGCCACGTCAATCTCATTTGCCGCCGGCGGGCCTCGCATCATCGAACTCTGGCGAGGTCGCGCACCTGAGGAACCCGGAACCATCGGTCCAGAGCGCGTCCGCATGTCGCCGCGACTGGAGCGGCGACAGGTCGAAGTCACCGAGTCGACGCGAATGATCACGGGTGTCACCGTCCCGACCATCACGATCATGTCCCCGACGAGCGTCGCGAACACCGGCACAGCGGTGCTGATCTTCCCCGGTGGCGGCTATTGGGATCTGTACTGGGAGCTCGAAGGCGAGGAAGTCGCAGCCTGGCTGAACTCGCTCGGCATCACCGGCGTCATCGTCAAGTATCGCGTTCCGCGGCGCCCCGACGAGATCGAGGGCGAACCCGCGCGGCGGCCGCTGCAGGACGCGCAGCGGGCCATGCGAATCGTCCGCAGCCGCGCGAGCGAGTTCGATATCGATCCAAAACGGATCGGCGTGATCGGCTTCTCTGCTGGCGGGCATCTCGCCATTGCCACCGCGACCAGTTTCGAGAAGCGCACGTACGAACCGATGGACGCGATCGACCAGGTCAGCAGCCGGCCAGACTTCGCGATTGCCGCGTACTCCGGCTATCTGAAAGCGAAGGACTCGAGCTCGCTTGCACCAGGACTCAGCGTCCCCGCCAGCACGCCGCCAGTCTTCCTGGTACATGGCAGCGACGACATCATCAGCCCTCCGGAGCACAGCGTGGTGATGTATCTCGCGCTCAAACAGGCGGGGATTCCCGCCGAGCTGCACCTGTACGCCAACACGACGCACGACTTCGGTGTGCGGGTCAGCGACCGCCCCTTCGGCCACTGGACCCACGCGTGTGCTCGCTGGCTGCGCGATCTGAAGGTGCTTCCTCCCGGCATGTGACGAACGGCTTCATCACTTCACGACGAAGCGCGCCGTGTTCCGGCTGCGTTGCTCGATGAGTACTTCCCGCCCATCCGTCAGCCGCTTCAGCGTCGCATCGTCGAAGTGCCGCACGGTGATGAGCTCGCACCCGTCGTTATATCGAACTTCGTAGGTGCGGCCCAACTCCTCGACCAGCTCCCGCGCGCGGGCGGTGTCGTCTACCACCACGCTGAACGCGACGGCGCTGTTCTGCATGAGATCGATGCGCACGCGGTGCTCGGCAAACAGCCGGAAAATATCTCTGAGATTCTCCTCGACGACGAAGCTGAGATCGCGCGGCGTGATCGAGGCCAGCAACTGATTCGGCTTGAGGATGAACGAGGGGATCAGCGAATCGTTGGCACTTTCGTCGTCGATCGTGCTGCCCGGCGCATGGACATCGGCGAACGAGCGCACGGAGAGCGGGATCTGCTTTTTTTGGAGCGGCTGCAGCGTGCGCGGGTGAATGACGCTGGCGCCGAAGTAACTGAGCTCGATCGCCTCGCGATAACTGATGTGCGAGAGCAGCATGGCATCCGGAAAGCGCCTCGGGTCCGCATTGAACATGCCCGGAACGTCTTTCCAGATGGTCACGCGCTCGGCGTCGAGGAGATAGGCGAGAATGGCCGCGCTGAAGTCAGAACCCTCGCGTCCGAGCGTCGTCGTGGTGCCATCCGGCGCGCTGCCAATGAATCCCTGCGTCAACAGCCGCCGCGGAGCCGCAGCAATCGCGGCCCATACCGCCGGAGCGCGGCTGGCTGAAGCGGTCCAGTCGACACGCGCACTGCGGTACAGGTCATCGGTGGCAACGATCGCCCGCGCATCCACCCAGGTGTTCGCAATGCCCGCTTCGTCGAGATATGCGCTGACGATGCGGGTGCTCCAGATCTCGCCGAAGGAAACGATCTGATCGTAGTCGCGATCGACGTTGTCCGATGGAGCCTGCTGCAGGATGTGCTCGACCGCCGCGAAATCGCCGGAGAGATCGGCGATCGCCTGACGGTGCGCCGGGGCTACCGCGCTCAGTATTTCGAGATGTCCGCTCCGCAGCCGGTCGATCAGCGCCTGCGTCGGGCGGCCTGCCCGATACGCCCAGACGACCTCCTCGAGTGCGTTGGTCGTTTTGCCCATCGCGCTCACGACGATGACGAGATCGTCGTCTGGGAAGTGACGGAGGACGCGGCCGACGTTCCGGACGCCCGCCTCGTCTTTCACGCTGGCGCCGCCGAATTTGAAGACGTTCATCTGCGTTGGTGAGTGCTGATCTCGAGTACCTGGCGTCAAACGCGTTCGACCGCCGCAGTGTATCGCGCGACAGTGCCACAGGTGTGCTGTGGACCTGGATCCGCCGCTCGGGCGTATGATGCGCGGACGAGGTGCATGGTGCCAAAGAGTGGTCTCCTTCTCGTCCTGACCGTGGCCGCCGCGACCAGCGCGGCCGCGCAATCCGCCAGGCCGGTCCTGCTACGCGAGCCCACCGTCAGCCGGACGCAGGTCGCGTTCTCATGCGGCGGCGATCTCTGGATCGTCAGCCGCGATGGGGGCGACGCCCGGAGGCTCACGTCGAGCATCGGGATCGAGAGGGCTCCCGCATTCTCACCCGATGGCACGCAGATCGCCTTCACCGGAGAGTACGACGGCAACGTAGACGTCTATGTCGTGCCTGCGGTGGGCGGCATTCCGCGTCGCCTGACCTTTCATCCCAGCGATGACGAAGCCATGGGCTGGACGCCCGACGGTACACGCGTGCTGTTTCGGTCCCGTCAGAGCAGCTACACCTATGCGGTCGCCCGCCTGTTCACGGTGCCTCTCGAGGGCGGCTTTCCGACGGAGGTCCCGCTGACGAGAGCCGCCGAGGGATCCTTCTCTCCGGACGGCGCGCGGCTCGCCTACGTGCCCATCCAGCAGTGGCAGCGGGCGTGGAAGCGCTATCGTGGCGGTCAGACCCGGCCCATTTGGATTTCGCGGCTCGCCGATTCGAGCATCGAGGCAACGATCCCGCGCGAGAACTCGAACGACTTCAATCCCATGTGGGTCGGCGACACCGTCTACTTCCTCTCCGATCGCAGTGGGCCGGTGACGCTCTACGCGTACGACACGAAGTCGAAGCAGGTGACCGAAGTCGTGAAGAACACCGGACTCGACATCAAGTCGGCATCGGCCGGTGCTGGTTCCATCGCCTACGAGCAGTTCGGGTCACTGCACCTGCTCGATCTCGAGTCGAAGCAGGATCGTGAACTCAACATCCAGGTCGTCGGCGACAGCGTCGAGGTCAGACCGCACTTCCAGAAGATCCAGGCGCAACGGATCTCGCGCGCTGCAATCTCGCCCACAGGTGCTCGAGCGCTGTTCGCAGCGCGAGGCGAGATTCTGACCGTGCCGCCCGAGAAAGGCGATATCCGGAACCTGACCAAAACGACCGCGGTGGTAGAGCGCGATCCCGCATGGTCGCCCGACGGCCAATCCATCGCCTATCTCTCGGATGAGTCCGGCGAGTATGCGTTGCACGTCCGCGAACAGAGCGGCCTGGGTCAAGTGCGCAAGTTCGACCTCGGCACGCCGGCCACGTTCTACTACTCGCCGGTCTGGTCGCCTGATTCCAAGAAGATTGCGTACTCGGACAAGCGACTGGCCCTCTGGTATCTGGACGTCGACAGGAAGACGCCGGTGAAGGTGGACACGGATACCTACGCAGGGCCGTATCAGTCCTTCGACCCCTCCTGGTCTCCAGACAGCCGCTGGAT
>JBKPMA010000522.1:0-3395 GCA_046731935.1 Acidobacteriota bacterium | reverse complement strand
GCCCACCACACCCGAGGTCCGGCTTGCGCTCGACGGCGACTCGACCGCGACGGCACGCGTGTCAACGCTCACGGCGTGGTCCGAATCTGGCGCACACGTGCAGTTTGCCGGCGAGGCCAGCCGCAGTGATGGCAGCTTCGTCGTGTCTGAGGACGATCGTGGTGGGATAGACCGGCGCGCGGGCGTGGACTACGTCACCGGCCGGCTGCAGGGCGGATACGACTGGTCCTCCGCCTGGCGCATCAAGGGGCATCTCGGAGCGCTCGGCGAGAGCCGCCAGAACGGAACCGAGCTCCAGATCAACGACACGTCGGAGCGCGACGCAGGCGGTACAGCAGCCGGACCGCTCGCCGGCGGCCTGTGGGATGGTGCTCTCCAGCTCGGCGATCAGACGTATCACCAGACGTTCTCCGCAGTGGCCGCCGATCGCAACACCGAGACGCTGACCTCGCGTCAGACGGTGCCGGCCTCGAGTGTGATCGCGTCTACGACGTGGCGGCGCTTGGCAGGGACGGCCGACATCATCGTGGGCGCCGACGTGCGGCAGATCACGGCCACCAACACTGATGTGTCATACCTGCCCGACGGCTCGATTCGCGCCACGACCACGACGCCTGGATTCGAGCGCAGCGGTGGCGTGTTCGCTCAGCTGCGAGTACCTATCGGGGATCGCGTCACGCTCGTCGGCGGAGCGCGGGGCGATTCGTGGCAGCGCGAACGCGGCGGTCACAGAGTCGGAGAGTTTTCGCCCCGAGCGGTCGTTTCGGTCCGACTGTCTCCGTGGCTCGTCGCTCGAGGCTCGGTGAATCGCGCGTTTCGCGTACCGACGTTAAACGAGCGGATCAGGAATTTCCGCGTCGGAAACGTGTTGACGCTGGCGAATCACGAGCTCCAACCCGAAACGCTCGTCGTGGCAGAAGGCGGACTGCTCGCGCAGGGCTCACGGGGCTCCGTGCGCACGAGCGTCTTCACCACATGGCTGGATCACGCGGTCACCAATGTGACGCTGACGACCACGCCCGCGCTCATCACCAGACAGCGGCAGAACGCAGGCGAGGTGCGGGCGACCGGACTCGAAAGCGAAGGGGAGTGGCGGCTGATGCAGAACCTCAATTTCATCGGCAGCCTTGCCCTGACGCATTCACGATTCGAAGACACGCCGGGACTGACCGGCAACCATGTGCCTCAAGTGCCCGACTGGCAGGTGACCGGCGGAGTGCGCTGGACGGCACCACGGCGGATGCTGGCCCAGCTCCAGGTTCGATCGTTCGGCCGGCAGTACGAGGACGATCGCAATACGCTCGTCTTGCGAAGCGCGACCCTCGTCGATGCCTCGGCAGACGGTCCGCTCGCCAGGACCACGCGTTGGGTGGCGGCGGTCGAGAATCTGTTCAATACGGAATACGACACGGGGCGGACGCCGCTCCGGACCGTCGGCACGCCCCTGACGGTTCGCGTCGGCCTCCGGTTCGAGTTCCGGTAGCTCTCCGTTTCCTCACCGACCTCCCGCAGTCCCAGTCGTCTTGCGGGCGTGTTCCACCGCTCGCGCCAATGCCATTCGCGCGCGAGCGATCGGATCCGCGTTCGCCAGTTCTCCGGCGTCGTCCAACCCCGACTGCAGCGCGTCGGCACCGGCCCAACGGATGGGCACCGGCATCGGCTCGTTTCCGCGGACCGAATACCAGATGATTTCGTTGAGTGCGTGCGGATCGGCCATGTCCGCGTTCTGCAGGTCCTGGCGCGCGGTCTGATCCATGTAATAGCGATCGCGCGCGCTCCGGGGACGGGACCAGATCAGGTTGTCGTCCGCCACGTCCGGCAATTGCGCCGTGTAAGGCGTCAGATCGGGCTCGCCGCGGAAAACATCCATCGGGACGGCGGCAGCATCGAGCTGGTTCATCGGTGCGATCCCGAGCAGCAGCTCAATCGTGCGAATCAACGACACGGTGTTGTGAACCGCGTGCACGAGCTGTCCAGGCCGGTTCCACGCACTGATGACGAGCACCGGCGATCGGTGCGCGTCCACGTGATCGGGTCCATCCTGCGCATCGTCTTCGAGCACGAAGACGGCGGTGGATTTCCAGTACGGGCTGTGGGACACGGCTTCGACCAGACGTCCGACCGCATAGTCGTTGTCGGCCATCATGAACTGCGGCGTCGCGTGTCCGTGCCGCAGGCCGTTGGTGTGATCGTTTGGAAACCGCATGATCGTCAGCGCGGGCAGATGATCGCCCTTGCCGGCGTTGAGGTCTGCCACGAACCCGTCGAAGTCGTCGAGCCATGCGCCCAAACGGGACGTGCCGCGGAAGCGCGGCTCGTCGTGGTTCAAGCGGATCACGCTATCGACGCTGCCGGCCTTCGCGGCGCGATAGCTGTCGGGTGTGAACGCATCCGGCGTGAACATGTCGAACGCGCGGAACGTCGTACTGTGATGATCCTCGAGAGCGCGTTTGGTGGCGAGCGCCGCCACGGTCGGCGAGATGTCGGGATACGCCTTCCGCCGGCGCGCATTGAGGGCGTCGACGTCGGCCGCAGACATGGTGCCGACGAACTCTCCGTAGCTCCGATAGCTCAGACCGGCCTTTGCGGCGGCATCCCAGAGATACAGCGAGTCGGGCTCCGCGACATCTCGCTGCGCGTTCAGATACGGCACGAAGCTGCGCATGAACCTGACGACGTCCGCGGCGGTGACGGGCAGGTGCAGGAGGGGAGGCAGTTCTGACGGCGGCTCGTAGTCCGGCAGCCGGTTGAATCCTTCATAGTCGTACGTGCGGCCGCGGCCCGAGTAGTTCAAGCGGAACGCCTTGTCCACGTAATCGCTGGAGTACGCCGCCGTGGACCAGTTGTGCCCGTCCGCGCTCGCTTCGGCGTTGACAAAGAAGCGATCGAACAGTCCGAATCGCAGGGCGAGCGCACGATGGTTGGGAGCGATCGACTGCGGGACGTCACGATGCCGGCGCGCCGTGTCGCTGCTGCCGAAGAGCGCGAGGTCCGGCGCACCGTCGGCCGGCGTGCCGTCGCCGCTGGCGGGTACGTCGCCGAGCACCTGATCGTAGGTCCGGTTCTCTTTGATCACGTAAATGACGTGCGTGATGGGTGAAGGACCAGCGAAGAGTGACGCGACCGGCGCTCCCATCAAGCCGTTGGCGCGCATCACTGCTGTCGTCATCGTCGCGAGTGCTGCGGCGTCGGGCAGCGGCAGGCGGCGAATGCTGCTTCGCATCAACGAGACGCTGTACGCACCGCGGAGCTTGTCGTTCGGAGGAAAGTCTGCCGTGGGCGCGTTGGGTCGCGCCGGCGCTTCGCCTTTGCCGTTTCCCACGAAGAGATGGCCCTCGACCACTGCCAGTGCGGATGGATAGCGGGCTGTCGGGATGTAGCCTGCGACCCGGGAC
>JBKPMA010000521.1:0-8103 GCA_046731935.1 Acidobacteriota bacterium | reverse complement strand
AGACGCGGTTGTCCTGACCTGGTACGAGTATCTGTTCAAGAACGTTCAGAACGAATTCGCGGGCAAGCGCGTCCGGCTGTTCGTCATGGGAGCCAACCAGTGGCGCGATGAGGACGACTGGCCGCTCGCGCGGGCCAAGGCCACGAAGTACTTCCTCCATTCGACCGGCCAGGCGAATTCGGTCCGAGGCAACGGGACCCTGTCGACCGCCGCGCCGGCCGCCGAGTCCCCGGACCGCTACAAGTACGATCCCGCCAATCCTGTACACACGACGGTTGGTCCGCTCTGCTGTGACGGCGGCCACCTCAAGCCAGGACCATGGGACCAGCGAGCGGTCGAGGCGAGAGACGACGTGCTGGTGTATTCGACTCCGCCGCTGACGGCGGATGTCGAAGTGACCGGTCCCGTGAGCCTGGACTTGTACGTGCAATCATCAGCCGCCGATACCGATTTCACCGCCAAGCTCGTGGACGTATCGCCCAACGGGTTTGCGCAGAATCTGACCGAAGGGATCGTGCGGACGCGCTATCGAGACTCGCAGGAGAAACCAGAGCTGCTCACACCGGGAGAGACGTACAAGCTGACGATCAATGTGTGGTCCACCAGCAACGTGTTCAAGAAGGGCCACGTCATCCGTCTCGAAGTATCGAGCAGCAACTTCCCGCGGTTCGATCGCAACCTCAACACCGGCCAGGACAACGCCACTGGCACGCAGTTCCTGACAGCGACGAATGTGGTGCTGCACGACGCATCACACCCGTCGGCGCTTTCGTTGCCGGTTGTCGAGCGCTAGAGCAGATCAATTGCCCTTGAGCAGGGTGAGCGGATCGTGTGTTGCCGCCCGGCGCGCAGGCACGACGGCCGCGAGCGCGGCCACGCAGAGGATGCACCCTGCGCTGACCGCGTACACGCGCAGTTCGTCTGGTCCAACGCCGTAAAGCATGGCGCGCGCCGTCCGCGCGAGGGCGAGCGCAGCCGCGGAACCGACGACGAGACCGATCGCCGACACCAGCAAGGCCTGACGGACCACCAGACGAATCAGTGACGCGGGTGTCGCGCCCAGCGCGGCGCGCACGGCAATCTCGCGCGTGCGCTCAGCCACACCCGAGGCGAGCACTCCGAAAAGACCGACGCCGGCAATCGCAAGCGAGAGCGCGGCGAGTCCGAGCAGCACAATGGCGTACAGGCGCCGGTTGGCGAGGATCGCGTTCAGTCGTTCGTCGAGCGTCATGATCGAACCGATCGCCAGATCCGGCTGCAGCTCTCGAACGAGCGTCCGCGCAAGCGGAGCGTACGACATCGGATCGCCCGCCGTGCGGATCACGAGGGCCGGCTGGCTGCCGACGGAGCCAGCCTGCCGGTACGAGACGTAGAGCTCGGGGCCTGTCGGCGCCGCGTCCGCCGTTCGCGGATCGTCGATGACCCCCACGACCGTCCATGAATCGCCGTGTTCGCCCATCGGCAGGCCCTGCCCGAGCGGTGCCGATCCCAGGTAGGCGCGCACGAATGACTGGTTGACGATCGCGACGTGCTGCGACGTGGACGTGTCGCCATCGTCAAGCCACCGCCCGTCCACGAGCCGCAGGCCCAGCGCGGCGAGATAGCGGGGACTCACGATCTGATAGCCGGTCTGGACGAAGCGATCCCCGGCGCGGTCCCGTGCTGGCATGGTGAAGACGCGGACGGCCGTCGCGCCGCTGAACGGCGGGTTCGAGGTGACGCCTACGGCCACAACGCCAGGCACCTTCTGCAACCGATCGAATGCCGATTCCACGATCGCCTGGCGGCGTGCCGGTTGAATGCTGTCTGGCATCGGCAGGCTCACCGTCAGCACCCCTGCCGGCTGAAATCCCCGATCCGCAGCCAGTAGCGAGACGAAGCTCGTACGCAGCAGCACGGCCCCGACCAGGAGCACGACGGCCACGCTGACCTGCGCGACGATCACCCCTGCGCGCCATCGGGCGGCAGGAAGCCGCAGGCCCGCTCCGGCAGGGGCCTGCCCGCCTTCGGCAAGCGCGGCGACCAGATCGGGGCGCCGTCCGAGCAGCGCTGGCAGGGCTCCGCACACGAGGCTCGCAACGACCGCGGCGCCGAACGCGACAGCCGTGGCACGCCATTCGACCTGGATGTCGTCGAGCCGCGGAAAGTCGGCGGGCAGGATCGTGGGCAGCGTCCGGCGCAGCGCGACGGCCAGCGCAAGGCCAAGCGCGCCTCCGGCGGCGCAGACGATCAGGTTTTCGGCGACGAGTTGCCGAGCGAGACGGGCCACGCCCGCGCCAAGGGCGCTCCGCAGCGCCATCTCACGCCGCCGCCCGAGCGCTCGCGCCAGCTGCACGCCGGCGACATTGGCGACCGCAGCGACGAACAGCAGCAGCACCGCACCGAGCAGCATGAGGAGCGCGGGACGGACGGATTTCGTGGCGGCGTCGAGCGCAGACTCGACGGTCACGTCGACCGGTCCTTTGCTGCCGAAGATTGCAAGGACTACCGGTCCGGCGTCGGGTGCCGCGCGGGCACGCGCGGTCGCTTCGGCCGAGGCCTGCGCGATCGAGACACCGCTCCGAAGCCGGGCGATCCCGTACAGCATCGACAACCGGCCCTGCGACGCGCTCGCCACATCGGGCACCGTCAAGGCCGTCCAGAGCACCGTCGTACGCGACGGGAACGCGACGCCCCGCGGCAGTACGCCGACGATGGTGGCAGGTTCGCCATCCAGCTTGATCTGACGTCCGAGGACGTCGCGCCGCCCTCCGAATCGTGACTGCCAGAACCCATGGGTGAGGACGACAACGTGTGGCGCGCCCTCACGCTCGTCGGCGGACTCGAGAGTCCGTCCGAGAACCGGCGTGACCCTCAACACGTTGGCAAGACTGGCCGTGACATCAGCGGCGTCGATTCGTTCCAGGTGTGCCCCGTCCTCAAACGTGAGCTCATCGCTTCGCCACCCCGCGAGATCCTCGATGGTCTGCGGCTTCTCGCGCCAGGCGTGGTACGTGACGTTCGTGATGAACTTGGTGAAACGGCTGTTGCCGCCGTTGCGGCTCTCGTACACCCGCACGAGCCGATCCGCTTCTGGCCATGGCAATGGATGGACGAGCACACTCCACACGACGGCGAACGTCGTCGTCACGGCGGCAATGGCCAGCGTGATTGCGGCGATCGCCATCGCGGTGGCGCCCGGTGATCGGGTCAGCACCCGGTAGCCGTAGCGGAAGTCCTGACCGATGCCCTCGAACACACCTGCGCGTGCGGGCGGCGGCGCGGGTGTCGTGCGCCAATGGCGGCGATGGCCGGCCGCATCCTGCGCCCACGCCTGAATCTGGCGCTCCGTGCGGAGGCGGCTCGCGTCATACCCTTCGCCGCGTGCCAGCGCCGCTTCGTACACGCTGGTCGCGTGGTCGCTGAGCTCGGCGAGGACGTCCGCATCGGGCAGCGCACCCGCTGCCGCGAACCGGTCACGTATCTCGGCGGTCCAGTCCATTGGGGCTCTCGATGTCGTTTTCGTATTCGTCTTCGTCGTCGGGCGCCCTCTGAACTACACCGCCCGGACCCCAGCGACGCGATGGAGTCCTGCCATGAACGCGGCCCACATGCCGCGCTGGCGCGCCAGCGTCCGTCTTCCCGCGGCGGTCAGCCGGTAGTAGCGGCGGCGCCGCTGGCCCACCTTCTCGACCCAGCGTCCTTCGATGAGCCCCTGCTCCTCGAGGCGATATAGCGTCGGATAGAGCGACGCTGCATGGAACGAAATGGCGCCCTCCGACCGCTGCTCGATCTGGCGAGCCAGGTCGTAGCCATGCCGTTCGTCTTCGTCGAGCAGGGCAAGGATCATGACGGTCGCCGTGCCCCGCTTCAGTTCTCTGGAGAGTGCGTTCTCCATATATGGACACAAAGTATATCATGACGAACGACGGCCATGGGCTGCAGGCTATGGACTTCAGGCCGGACCTGGAGACCGCAGACCGAAGACCGCAGACCGAAGACCGAAGACTATGTAGACCGCAGACCGTAGACCGAAGACTGTGTAGACTCTTCGGGAGTGCCCCGCGCGGCAGGCGATCGCATCGATCACTACGAGCTCGTCTCTATCCTGGGAGTTGGCGGGATGGGTGAAGTGTGGCTCGCACGCGACCTGCAATTGGAGCGGATGGTCGCGCTCAAGTTGCTGCCGCCCGACATCGCTCGCGATACCACCCGCCATTCGCGTTTCGCGCGCGAGGCGCGCGCCGCATCGGCTCTCAGCCATCCCAACGTCTGCACCATCTTCGCCCTGGGCGAAATCGAGCCGGGCCGTCCGTTTCTCGCGATGGAGTACGTGGACGGCCAGACGCTGCGGCGGCGGATGGCGGCCGGGGTTGTGTCCACCCGCGAGACCGTCAAGATCGGCATCGCGGTGGCCTCGGCACTCAGCGCGGCTCACAGCCACGGCATCGTGCACCGCGACATCAAGCCCGAGAACGTGATGATCCGGAAGGATGGCCTGGTCAAGGTCCTCGACTTCGGACTCGCGAAGCTCGTCGCACCCTCGGATCGGTACGACCAGCGGAGCACTGAAGGCACCGCCGTCACGCATCCCGGCGGCATCGTCGGCACCGTCGTCTACATGTCGCCGGAGCAGGCGCGGGGCGAGCGGGTGGATCACAGAAGCGATCTCTGGAGCCTGGCGGTCGTGCTCTACGAGATGGTGACCGGACAGCTGCCCTTCAAGGCGAGTACGACGACCGACATCCTCGTCGCCATTCTCGAACGCGAGGCGCCGCCAGTGGCGCGCTTTCAACCGGACACGCCCGCCGAGCTGCAGCGCATCCTGACGAAAGCCCTGAAAAAGGCTCCCGAGGATCGGTATCAAACCGCGCGCGATCTCGTGCTCGACCTCCAGGCGCTCGACGATACGCTGCGGCAGCCGAGCGGAGAGACGGTCGCGAGATCGACCAGACGTGCACCGACCACCTGGACGCGGAAACGGATCGCGCTGGTGAGCGCAGCCGGTGCCGCACTGGCGCTTGTCGTCGGCGCCGCACTCTGGCGTGCCGCGCCGCCGTCGGTGATGCCTGCGTCACAAGCGAAAAATGGCTCTTCGAAACCGCGACGGCTGTCGCGGCTCACGGTCGGCGGCTCGCTCCAGACCGACGCGACGTGGTCGCCGGACGGCCGGTTCATCGCGTACACGTCCGACCGGTCGGGCAACTTCGATATCTGGGTGCAACTGGCTGCGGGCGGGGACCCGGTTCAGGTCACGCACGATGCCGCGTCGGACGTGCAACCGGACTGGTCCCCGGACGGTACGAAGATCGTCTTCCGCTCGGAGCGCGAAGGCGGCGGCTTGTTCGTCGTACCGGCACTCGGAGGCGCCGAACGGCGGCTCACGATGACGGGACAGTATCCGCGCTGGTCACCCGACGGCGCGCGCGTCCTGTTCCAGCCAGGCCAGATGGTGCCGGGCCTGGCAACGAGTCACCTGCTGATCGTCGGGCTCGACGGCGCCCCGCCCCGCGAGATCTGGCCAGACTTCTCGTTTGTCGGCGCGGCCAGCTGGCACCCGGACGGCCGTATCTCGGTACTCGGAGTGCACAAGACGCTCGGGCCTGGGCTGTTCACCGGATCGCCAGACGCCCCGGCCCCGGTCCGATCCGCTATCGACCGCGATCTGGCGCAGCAACTTGGTGACTTTGGCCTCCTGAGCTCGGAGGACTTCCGGTGGGGACCGAACGGGACGACGCTCTATCTCGAGGTTGCGGATCGGGGTGTCCAGAACCTCTGGCGTGCGACCGTCGATGCAGCCACGTTGAGGATCACCGCCGTCGAGCGCCTCACGACGGGGCCGACACGCGATGCTCGCGTCGCGATCGCACCGTCCGGCTCCCGTCTCGCATTCACGCCATCGACTGAGTCGGTGCGATTGTGGTCGGTCCCCATCGACGCGGCGACGGGCCGCTTGAAGGGTGAACCAGTCGCCATCACTGACGAAGGGATGCGCGTCGGCACGTCGGATCTGTCCTCAGACGGCACCAAGCTTCTCTACGAAGTGCAGCGCACCGGTCAGCAGGAGCGCGAGCTCTGGAGCGCCGATCTCCTCAGCGGGCGTTCACAACCCCTGTACGGCGACATGCTGTTTCGAGGAGCGCCGCGGTGGGCGCCCGACAACCGCCGCGCGATCTATTTCCGCGTGGGGCCGCCGGACGCGCCAACACCACCGCCAATGGAGGTCGTGATCGGTGGGCCCGGCGTCGACGAGCGCATGGTCATGCGCTTCAAGCCCGCGGCGGCCATGCAGCCGGAGTTCGTCGCACTCGACTGGTCGCGCGACGGCCGCTCGGTGGTCGGCTGCGAGATGGCCAACGGTACGTATTCCACTGTCGCGCTCCGCGCGGTCGACCCTACGGCAGACACTCCGAGCCGGACCGAGCTCTTTCACGACGACCGCTATAACTTCTGGCAGGTGCGCTACTCGCCGGACCGTCGATGGCTGTCATTCGTCTACGTGCCGGTGAACGGCCAAGGCTACCCGCTCGCCGCCATCGCTCCGGTTGCCTCACCCGATCCCGCGCATTGGCACAAGGTCGCCGAGGGGTTCGGCTTCGTGGACAAACCTCGCTGGTCACCGGACGGACGGCGCCTCTACGTGCTCGCACGCGACGCGCGCGCACGGTTCAACGTCGTGGCAATCACGATCGACCCGGCGACCGGCACACCGGTCGGGCAACCGATGCAGGTCACACGATTCGATCGTCCCGACCTGCTCATCTCGCCTGATGTCGATCAAGCTGAGATGAGTCTCTCAGCGGATCGCTTGATCCTCACGATGAAGCGTGCGACAGGTAGCATCTGGACGCTGGATGGGCTCTAGCCACCGGTGCCCGACGTCTCCGATCACTTGACGGGGTCGGGGCCGAGCTGATTGACGACTTTGCCATCGCTGTCGAGAAACGCCAGACTGGGACGTCCGTCCGAAGTGACCTGCAGCTGGATTCTGGCGCGCCCGTTTCCATCCATGAGCGAAACGCGGGCGACTCCCTTCTCGTCATGCCCGACGAAGACCCGGCGATTGTTGTTATCGTCAGTGTCCGACACAATCAGGCCGACGATGTGGTCTGTGGAATCGTGCACGCCGATCAGCTGGATGACCTGGTTGCCCGCATAGCGATCGAACGAGAGGCTTCCACCGGAATCCCTGACCTCGCCCTTCGTGTCGCGGTGACCGCTGAACACGAGCCCCCCATTCTCTGAACCTTCATCGTTGTAAAACAGCAGGCCGGCTTGCGGACGATCGCGCGGCGGCTGCTCCTTGCCTCGAACGATGACCCCTGGGAGCCGGGTGCGGTTGGAGATCACGAGGCGCAGCGTGCCATCAGGCTCACGCACGTTGATGCGGCGCACGTCAATTTCGTCGAAGGTCTGGGTCGTCGCGGCCACTCCGCTCGCCAACATGGAGGCTGCAAGCACCGTGGTCAAGACGCTGGAGTACACGGCGAGGATTTTTGTCAGCATGGGTGATCCTTCGCCCCCTTCGCAGGGCGTGATGGGGCCCGGCGCGGTCGCGCTCTCGTCCTACACTGCGCCGTCAGCCCAACTGCTCCGCTGCACGCTTGGCCTCGAGGATCGACGAGCGGTGGTCCATGATGCCAGCGAGGTCGGAATTCGCGAACGCGATGCGGCCGAAAGGCTGATCCCTGAGGACGTCGCCAGGTGCAGGAGCGCCGTTTGTTCCAAAGAAGAATCCCGGCGCCGGTGAGAGATACGCATGGCCCCAGCGGTTCAACACGACCGCGACAATGTCGCGCCGTGCGTCGAATCCAGCCGAGGCAAAGATCATCGACAGCTGTTCGCGCAGCCGGCGTTCGTACTCCACGTACGGCGTGGCGAAGAGCTCGGCGCGGCCTTTCTGGACCTGCGTATCGAGCGGATCGCCGGGTGACGGGAACAAGACCTTGAATGTGAGCAGGACAGGCGAATCTGGCGAGAGCGTCGGGCGTCCCGGTCCAAATGTCGGGAGGCGCCGCACCGCGAGGAAGTTGCCGAACCCTTCGAACCACCGGCATTCGTGAATCCCGCGGTCATACAGGAAGCGCCAGTTTCTGACCGCCACATGGGCGACGAGTGCCGGTG